>JADGHN010000068.1 GCA_019683875.1 Clostridia bacterium | reverse complement strand
AGCTGCGCCTCGCGCGCGATGCGGTCCTGCTCGTCGTCCCAGGCCCTGGCACGCTCGACCCAGCGCCAGCGGGTGCTCCAGCGTTCGAGAGGCCGGGTAGACCTCCGACCTCTTCCCGACCCTTTGCTGCTCAGGCGCTCGGCCACGGCTCGCAGCGATCTTTCATGCGCCGGCATGTCGCGATACAGGCAGAATGCGGCGAATGCGCGGGCTGGCTCACCCGGTTGTCGTTCCCAAGGCGCCGGCACCATCTCTGCGGTCATTCGCCGTCACCTGCCCCCCTTCGAAACCGCGCCCTCCTCAGCCGGCACACGTTCAGCCTTCTTCCCCGTGAGGCGCTCCCAACGCATGACCGCGACGTCGACGTAGCGCGGGTCAATGTCCATGGCAAAGCACCGGCGGCCGAGTCGCTCTGCGGCCACGATTGTGGTTCCAGAACCTACAAAGGGGTCGTACACGTCCCCGGCGTGGTTCCGGATCGGTCGAGCCATGCACTCGGTCGGTTTCTGGGTGCTGTGGACCTCCTGGTCCTCGTCGTCGAGCACCGGGATGGACCAGAGCGTGGTCTGGCTGCGGTCGCCGATCCAATGCGCTTCTGCGCCGCGGCGCACGGCGTACCAGCAGGGCTCATGCTGCCAGTGGTAGTGGCCGCGGATGATCGCAAAACGGGGCTTCGCCCAGACGATCTGAGCCCGGATCTCGAAACCGGCCCGCTCAAGCGAGTCCTTCACGACGTCCGCGTGCAGGCCGCCATGCCAGCAATAGACGACCTCACCGGGGAACAGCGTCCACGCGTCGTACCAGTCGGCGCGGTCGTCATTCGCGATGCGCCCGGTGCGTCGAGCCGCGCCATCGCCAAGCGCCCGCAAGCGCCACTCCGGGTCATAAGTCACGCCGTACGGCGGATCCGTCACCATGAGGAGCGGCCTTGCATCGCCCAGGAGACGCTCGACGTCCAGTGCGTTCGTGGCGTCCCCGCACAGAAGACGGTGTCGGCCAAGGACCCAGAGATCGCCTGGCTTCGTAACGGGCTCCGCCGGAGGCTCCGGGGCCATTTCGTCAGCACCGTCGAGCAGGTCACCCATATCCGCGGGCATGCTAGCGAGGATCTCCTCGACCTCGCGCTCGCTGAACCCCGAAAGATCGAGGTCCGCGCCGGCCGCGTCGAGTTCGGCCAGGATCTCGCGCAGCTTGTCCTGGTCCCAGTCGCCCTGGATGCGGTTCAGCGCCAGGTTCAGGAGCTTCTCGCGCTCCTCGTCGAGGTCGACGACGGAGACCTCGGCCTCCGTGACCCCGGCGTCGCGCAGGACGCGCAGGCGCTGGTGTCCGCCGACGAGGCGGCCGGTTCGACGGTTCCAGACGAGTGGCTCGACGAGGCCGAATTCCCGCACGGACCTCGCCAGGGCCTCGTACTCCGGGTCGCCAGGGCGCAGCTCCCGGCGCGGGTTGTACGGTGCCGGGATCAACTCGTCGAGGCGCATCGTGCGGATCTCCATGGCGTGGCCCCCAGAAAACAAGAGCACCCGGCTCTGTGCCGGGTGTTCGCGTCGTGCGGCGTGAGCGCAAGATTTTGTTCTCGATGCCCATTTTAGTGTTCGCCGCGTTTCAGGCGTTTCAATTTTCGTCACACTACTATTCCGCTTGCGGTATCGTAATGCCAGGAGGGGTTCTGTTGAACGACGAACAACTCCGCAAGCGTGTGGCCTCGAAGAAGCCGTTGTGGACGCTGCATGCTATACGTGAGGCTGTAGCCGACGATCTCGATCCGATCGTCGTCAGTGAAGCGCTCCGCCGGAACGGCGAGATCATCGAGGACTATCCTGAAGACAAGCGCAGCGCCTCCTGCCTGGTCTTGTGCCACCTCCCGGATGGGCGGCCTGTGCATGCGGTCGTCGGCTATGCCTATGAGCCAGTGCGGATCATAACCGTCTACCGGCCGGATCTGTTCCCGGAGCGTTGGACGAGTGACTACCGGAGAAGGAGGTAACGGTGTGAAGTGCTTCTGCGGAGCGACCATGGAGAGCAGGCTCGTGGACGTGTTCGAGCGCGCGGGACAGGGAACTGACGCCTACGTGCTCATCAAGGGCGTCCCTGCCTGGGTTTGCCCGCGCTGCGGCGAGCAGTTGTTTGAGACCCACGTGGCGCAAAAGATTGTCGAGATCTGCCGCCACAAGGCGCAGGACAACGAGCCCACCTTGACCGTTCCCGTGCGGGAGTTCGCCAGCGTCCAATGAGCGAGAAGCCGTTTGCCACGTGCACGGAGGCGGCCCAGGAACTTGGGCTGTCCGCCCGCCGTATCCGCGCCCTCTGCGAGCAGGGACGCGTGCATGGAGCCATCAAGGTCGGCCGCGACTGGCTCATCCCCCGCCCGATTCGCATCGAACCGGCTCGGAAGGGCCCTAAGCCGTCGTGGGACCGCTGACCTCCGCGTCTTCCACCCGCCACGTTCCGCCTGGATCTCGATATGTGCGCACACCAGCGCGGCGAAGCTCACGGAGCACGACGCGGCAAATGCGCATGCGGCGCCTGTACAGCGTGGACCGGGACAGGTTTAACGCCGCCTGGGCCTCCGGCCAGCGCCAGTAGTACGCCTCCATGACCCGGCGGTGCTCCTCATCGAGGCTTCGATAAGCGTTCTCAATAGCCCTCACCAGGGGCTCAAGGCGCCGGTACTCTTGATACGCCGGTGTCCTCCAGAGCTGCATGACGGCCACCGGCACATGGTCTGAGACGGCCCTATTCCCGGAAGCACGCGGTTGGTCCTCGTCCGGCCACGGGAGCGCCCGTGCAGCGAACCCGCGCCGCAACTCGTCGATCTCCGCCTCAAGCTCGGCCAGGCGCTTCGCATGGGCCGGGTACGCGCGCAAATCAGCCTCAACGGTGCGCCGCTGTGCGTCCGTCATGGCCCTGCCACCTCACCATCCGGGGTATGCCCGCCGTCTGAGGGGTCGTGTCCATCTCCGAGAAGCGCAGCCAGCGAATGCGGGAATAGCGGCCGCACGAGCTCGTACACCGCCCTGGCGTACTGCCTGATTTCCCATTGCGCGTCGTCCGCCAGCCGCTCCTTGAGGAAGTGGGCGACCGACTGAAGGCTCGCCGACCACCGCCAGACCGTGTACATGGCGTAAGCCGGCAGGAACATGCGTGCCTGCTCGGGCGCGACGCCCGCATCCAGGGCCTCCTGGTAGAGCGCGAGGCTCCGGTCGACGTGCGCGGCAAGGCTGGCGGAAAGGGCCTGGCTCTTTTGAGCATCAACCGGCCCTACGCTGCCCTGCTTGCGGTTCTTCGGCGCCTCCCGCCACGCCTCGGGGATGTAGAACTCGGGCTCCATCGTGATGTACCGCCGGCTCGCCTCGTTCCAGGCGTCCATGGTGTGGTCGCTGCCGACGACGTACTTCCACCACTGCCGCGCCACCATGAGCGGGGCCTTGACCTCCAGCGTGACGAAAGCGTGGCGGAAGGGGCTCGTGTGCCCGTGCTCGGCGAGGAACCAGATCAGGCGCGCGTCTTTGTCCCTGAGGCGCGGACCGTCAGGGCTGAGATCCCAGTCCGACTCCTTCTGGAACGAAGCCCGGGCCGCGTTGACCACGGACAGGTCCGAGCCCATGTGGTCCACGAGCCTGACGTACCCACGGTCCAGGACCCGGATCATGACGCTTCCCCCTCCTCCTGGGCTGATGCGCCTTGCGTGTCGCCGGACGACTCCTGCCTGAGCACCTCCCGCTCAAGCCAGGTCTTCAGTGGCATGACCACGAGCCACGGCTTGTGGTCTGCGCGGACGGCGAGGACGTCGTGGCCGTCAAGCCAGGCGTACAAGCTCTTGAGACCCCGCGCCCTGCGCTTCACCTGCCAGACCATACCCGCCGCGACAACGTCACCGGGATAGCCCTCCTGCGCGCCAGACAGTGGCACACGACGGGCGTCGAAGCCAGCAGCGCGCAAGAGGGTCACGAGTTCACGCTCGCCGTTTGCGCCCTTTCGCCTGCTTCTCGCTCCGCTCACGAGTCCACCCCCGGACCGTCATGGGGTTGTTTTGTCGTCACCGGCGACCACCGCCCGTGTAACCCGCGGCCTTCGCGAGCTTGAGCTCGCCGATCTCCGGCATTCGCTGGCTGGCGCCGCCGAACTCGTGAATGACTCCCCACTCGTACAGGCGGTCTGCCACGCGGTCGCCGTAACGCTCGCGAAGGTCCGGCACCGACAGGTTGGTCGTGATGATCGTTGTGAGCCGGTTTCCGTGCCGGTGGTAGATCAGCCGGTCGATCCTCTCGCGCTCGGACTTCGTCTCAGCCTCGGCGCCGAGGTCGTCGATCACCAGCACCTGAGTCGTCGCCGCAGATGTCTGGCGCAGCGGGACGTGCTCGCGGTGCATCTCGCTGTCGATCTCTGGCAGCATGTCGGGCGCGTAGCACCACCGGAACGACGCATAGGCCCGCACGAACTCCCGAACGGCGGCGACGGCGGCCCAAGACTTGCCGACGCCCGTGGGGCCGGCGAGGACCAGGCAGCCGCCGCGGAACCTGTAGAGCGGTCGCGGCTCGTCGTCCTCGCTGGACCCCTGCCAGCCCTCGATCTGCTGCGAGACCCACTCAAACGCCGCCTGGGCGGGTGGGTACAGGCTGGCACACGCGAACGACGCCTCGCGAAGCCGCCGCGGAACCTGCGCGTCGAGCGCCGCTTGGACCCGCTCTCGCTCCTGCAACTCCTCCAGTTCGGCGAGGGAGGAGCATGCCGCATTTCGCAGAATTTCGCGTTGCCGGCGCTGTGCTGCGAGGAATGCCCTGCGCATCGTGGCGGCAAGTGGGCCGTTCAATCCCGCCGCCTGGATGCTCTCCTCCAGCCAGGCCGGCACGTTTTCGTCTGGTCCCTGCTGTTGTTGCGCCATGAGCGCGCCTTCCAGCACGCCCTTATCCACCGAGGCCACCTCCTGCCCTCAGCAGTTCTCGCGCGTCACGCCCTTCAGGCGGCACGCCCGAGAAGTCGCTGATGCCGTGTTTGTGTAGCTGCGCGTCGATCTCGTCCTCCCACCTCGCCTGATTCAGCCAAGTGGCGGGGTACGGGATGTACGCGCCGTCGTCTTTGGTCCACTGCGGGCTAGCACGTTGCCGTGCGAGCGCTTCGAGCATGCGGTCTACGAGTTCGGGAGACGGTCGGATCTTGAGCCAAGCCTTGAGAGCGGCCTTCTTTGCCACTTTCCTCGGGTACGCTGGCCAGAAGCGCTCATGAAAGAGCCGCTCAAGCTCCATGGTCTCGGCCCTGTTGGACTTAACGGCAGCGACCAGACGCCCCGATCCCGGCAAAGAGGGGGAGGGGGGTGTTTTATATTTCTTGTCTTGTCCTGTCTGGTCCGGTCTTGTCTTGTCTGCGGTGACTTCACGTTCTTGTCCCGTGACGGTCACGTGACTGTCACGTGACATGCCCTGCATTGTCTTGCGCCGTTCACGTGAACGCCGCTTGCGTTCCGCTGCAGCCTGGCGCTCCTTGTACTGGTTTCCGTAGTCGTCCCAGTCGTGAAGGCGCATTCCGAACTCGTCCCGCTCGACAAATCCCGGGGAGTCACCCGGGCCGCAGTTGATGAGCGCGTCTAGGAACGCTTCGGGCTCGCCCTCCCAGCCAGCCGCATCGGCGATGTCGTAAGCGTCGTAATCCGAGATGTCTCCATCGGGGGCATAATCCATGGCCCACCACCAGAGCAGGTGAAGGTGCCCGATCGCGGCCGGCAGGCTGATCCCCAGCATGCGGGCAAGCCGCTTGGTCTTCGGGTGGTCCCTCAACTCCTGATGGCTTTCAAGCCATGCCATGACTCGCGCTGCCTCCTAGCGGTCGCACAGACTTCGAGTGCGCTAGTGGGAGCACAAACAGCCGAAATCTTGCCGGGATTCACGGCCCCCGGCTGGCCGTCAGCCGTCTCGCTAAGAGCCGCAGGGTGAACGTCAAAAAGTCGTGCCCTCATGCGCTTGCGGCGACCTCCGCCGCACACTCCCGGCACACAACCTTGTCTCGGACCGGGACGACCTGCTTGCCCCGTCCCCCGCAAATCGCGCAGCCGGGCTGATGCTTGCGGATGAGGATCTCTCCATGGAGCAACTGGACATCCAGCGTGTCGCCTGGACCGAGATCGAGCGCCCGTCGAAAGTCGGCGGGCAGGCTGATCCGGCCCTGCTCGTCGATCGTCCTCAAGATGGCGACTTCCATGCGCTCTGACCTCCGTTCAGGCAGCGAAACCCAAGTAGTGGCGGGGCGGCGCGATCACAACTCGCCCGCCCCTGCCCCATTGCCGGCCGCATCGAATCCCAGGGCGTCGACCTCGTCGTAGACGTCGACGGCCTCGCCATAGGCGGTGATCGTGCGGCCTCCCTCCGTCACCGCCTCGTCGATCACCGCCGCGCGCTGGGCTTCAACGGACACCGGAAGCCACTTGAACATGGAGCGGATGACCGTCTTCTTGGCCATTTCCTCCCAGTCGGTGTCCCATGGCCCCTCATCGGGTGACTTGCTGCGCTGGCGGTGCTTCTCGATCTCGTCAAAGGACATGACGAGGAACTGGTACCCGCCGTCCTTGAACCGAGCCACGCCATAGGCGTGGGTGGGCTTGCCTCGGTCGCCGTGCGCCGGTCTATGGATCAGCTTCGGTTCAAGGCCGTACTCGTACTCGAACTGGTCCCGCTCATGCACGACGTGGGCGTAGATGGTCTGGATCTCGCCGGAACGCCGCGCGAGCTCGATCATGCCCTTGTAGCCGATCACGACCTGGATCTCGGTTTGGCCGGTCTTACCGTTCCGGAAGGGCACCAGATAGACGTGCCCGAGAATTCCCGGCTCAAGGCCAAGCTGGGCGCACTGCATGACCGCGGCCATCAGGCTGGCCGGCGAGGCCTCCATCAGGCGCGGGTTCGCGCGGATCGTCGTCAGAGCGACCCGCACCAGCCGGTCCGGCGTGATGTGCCGGGGCAGCGCCCGTTGCAGCTCTGGCCGCAGCTGCTCAAGCATGCTGCGGATGGTCTTGGCCGGGTCGCCGCCCCGGACACGGGCCTGGGCGCGCTGTGCCAGCTTGTCCTTCACGTCCGCCCGCGCGGCCCGGATGCTTGCCTGCTGCGCCGCCGTCGTCGCGGACGCGTCGTCCAGGCTCTGCTGCACCGGTGCCTGTTGCGTCGCCATAGGTGTCACCTCACCTCAAACCGCCGGAAGGCGGTCTCCGTCAGGTAAGCCTCGTACACGTCCGGCCGCTCGGCCTGGAGACGTTTGCTGTCGAGGCGACGCTGGACCACGTTGCGCCAGATCACGCGGCGGTCGCCGACCGTTCCGGTCTCGGCGCTTCCCAGTAGAGCCTTCAACCGGTTCTCGGCCTCCTTCCGCCTCTCTGCCGCCTCTGCTTCGGCCCGCTTCGCCTCGTCATAGGCGCGGAGGAGCTCCTCTGCTTCGGCAGGAAGCGCGACCGTTTTGCCGGCCTCCGCCTCCGGGTAGAGGCGCTTGAGAAGCTCGGCCGCGGCGTCGCTGCCGTCCCACTCCGGCGGCGTGCGTGTCTCGACGAGCCGCCAGAAGTCGCGCTCAATGCGGATCAGGTCGGAGATCAGCTGGTCATCCCGGTCGATGCGGTAGTGCTGGTAGCGCTGGCCGCCGATGAGAACGGCCACGTACGCGCGCTCGTAACCGGTCACCGCCAGCTGGTGCTGTACCTGCACCATCACCCGGTCCGGCACACGGTCCTCCGACCAGCCGTTCGCGTACGCGCTCGTGGTCTTGACCTCAAGGAGCGCCCGCCCGGGCGCATCGTCGGTTACGACGCGGTCGAGGTTTGCGAGCATGAACGGGTGCCTGGGATGTTGCAGGATGGCGAGCCGCCGCCGCACCTTGTAGCCTGTCCGGCGTGCGAACTCGCGCGCGACCACGTCCTCGAGCACGGAACCCCAGTACGCTGCCTCCGACTGCTCGTCCTCAAGCTCCACCTGGCCTGTCTTCTCCAGCCACACGGCCATTGGCGTGCGGTAGGCGTCGACTCCCGCCACGGCAGGGGCGTCGGAAGAACCAATGCCCATCCGCCGCCACTCCAGCCACTCCTTGCGGCTCATCTCAGCAGTCTTGACCAGCACTGCCATGCGTTTCGTCTCCCCCCTTGTTCCGGTGTCAGACCCGGTGCTACTTTGGGGGCGGAGCGGCGTTGTCTACGCCGCCCCACCCTTGTCGGTGCTGTGCCAGGCACGCGGTCGCCCGCCCGAACGGGCGATCGCTTTTCTTGCCCGGTACTCGTCAAGCCGGATCACCTTGGCACCGCACTTGTCTCGCCGTTCCGGGCGGCGGCACCAGCCACGCCACCGGTAACGCTTGCCGCGGAACGTGATGATGAGCATCATCAACTCGCCTCCTTTCTGGCCAGGGACCGTTTGAGCAAGTCCTGCTGCGCCAGCCGGCGCGCGATGGGAAGCGCGATCTCGACGTATCGCCGGATCACTTCTTCCCGCAGGCGTCCCGGCTCGCGATCCGACCCTGGCCGTGTCTGATCCCGTTCCACCGTGACGCCCCTCCCTTCACGCTGCTTGCAGTAACGCGCGGTACGCCCGGGCTACCGGGTGCTCCGCCACCGCCTCACGCAGCCACGGGTTCGGGCCATAGACCCGCACCGCGGCCTCGATGATCTCGGGTGGCACCGCCCGGCGGCCGGCCTCGTAGTCCTGCAAGGCCCGCACGGAGCAGCCCAGTTCGCGTGCGGCCTTCCATTGCGGAGCGCGGCGCACCAGGCGTGAGACCCGCATCGCTGTGCCGATGTCCACTCGCTGTCACCTCCTCCCCCGTCATGGCGGCGCCTCGGCTTTCTCCGGAATCCGCGAGGATGGAGGCAAGGCGCCAACCACTGAGATCACGCGGGTTTGCGCTGCTCAGGCGGATCATCGGCCAGCAGCGCGGTGACGGGGATGTCGAACGCCTCAGCGAGAGCGCGGAGCATGGTGTAGTTGGGCGTCACCGCTCCGGACTCAAGGCGGGACACAAGCGACCGCGAACGCTTGATGCGTCTGCCGAGCTCGGACTGCGTTAGTCCCTTGGACCGCCGAAGCTCAGCAATGCGCTGGCCAATATCCATCTGCAGCACCTCCCGTTTCGTGATTCTGGTGCAACAATACGACTCTTCGTGATGGTGACGCAACGTCATCCGTGATCCATATACACCAATCGTGCGGAAATGGCTCGTGTAACCGCGGTCTGTCTCCCGCTGTCTCCTCGTGCGTATTTATCCCGCGACTTTGTGGAGGGTCGCGCAAGGATGTGCGGTATACTCACATCCATGGAGTGGCCAACGCAGAAAGAACTCGGTGAGCGTCTGAAAGAACTCCGCGAAGCCGCTCACCTCACGCAGGCGGAGGTCGCGCGCCGCGCTGAGTGTGACCGGTCGCTCGTTTCACGAATTGAGCGGGGGGAAACCGCGCCGGCGTACGACACTCTCGTCCGCATTGCGCGGGCTCTCGACGTAAGCCTGGCCGAGGTGTTCGGCGGGACTGACGAGAGACGCGACCTGCCCGACATCCGGAAAGCGTTGCGCAACCTCAATGTGGAGGTCCGCTATGGAGGCAGAGTGCTTACGGACGGAGAAAGGGAACGCATTGTCGACCTGCTAGACGCTGCCCTGGCGCTCAGTGAAGAGGCGAAGTCTGTTCAATCCCCGCCCCGAGGCATCATCGCCGCGTCGATGCGGGAACGCGAGGCGTACGGGCGCTACGACCCCGCCCTGAATGCATTCCTGGATTCAGTCATTCAGAAGGCGCTGGAGGAATACGACCGGCGCCACGGGGGACAGCAGCACACCGACTGACTCGCGTGGTGACAGCCATGGAGGATCTGCTCG
>JADGHN010000067.1 GCA_019683875.1 Clostridia bacterium | reverse complement strand
CCACGATGGCGTCCCGATCCCGGCGCGAAATGGCCGTCCACTCCACGCCGTACCAGAACTCCTCCGTGCCGTTCTTGTCGCGCTGAACGGACTTCGTCATCCGCAGCACCCGGCACGAGGCGGCGATGGTGCGCTGGTCGAGGTCCACCTGGACGTCCAGCTGCGCCCCGACCGGGAGATTCGTCTCCGTGATGAGCAGCATGCCGCCGCCGCTGATGTCGCCGGTCCGCCCGTGGCCGCTGCCCGAAGCGACCGCAGCGCCCGACGGATCGCTCGCCCACCAGTAGAACCGAACCGGCAGGGAACACTCCCAGCGCACGTGGTGCCTCCGCTGCTGGCGCCGGCCCGTTTCGCCCAGGCGCAGCTGCCAAACGCCCTCGCCGTCCTTCGCGGCGAAGGCGGCGGGGAACTCGAAGCTCGCGACCTGATCGTGGAAGCGCACCGTCATGCGCGCGCCCACGGGGGCTCGCACCCAGTCGCCCCGGCGCATGGGCGCGGCCACACGGAGGATGTCCCCCTCGAACGCCTCCGCCCACGTCTGGTAGTGGGTGCCGTCCTCCATCACGAGTTCGATGCGCTGGTTGGGCGTCAACCGCAGCTGATCGATGCCGACGGGCGACCAGCTGCCAGCGCCGGCTCCGACGCCGCTCTCGTCGGCTTGTCCAGCGGCGGCGACCTCTGCAGCGGCGACCTCCGCGGACGTCGCCGCCGGCGCTTCCGCTCCAGGCTCCGTCCGGCGGGTCTCCGCCTCCGCGCCCGCGTCTTCCGGAGGGCCCGGGCGCTGCTCGCCCTCCGCCTCGGCGGACGACAGCCACACCCGGCCGAGCACGGCGGGCAGGCTGCGCGGCCGGACCGGGGCGTCCCGCAGCCGGTCCGCGATGCGGCGCACGGCGCGTGCGGCCGGCGCCTGCGGGAAGAGCTGCAGGAACGGCCGCCGTTCCTGAACGGCCAGGCCCACCTGGAAGTCGCTCGGGACGGCGCCGATGTACGCCGACTTCCAGCCGAGGAACCGCTCCGTCGCGAGGGCGAGCTGCTCCGCCGTCTCGCGCCCCACGTGGTCCGTCGCCTGGTTCACCAGGAGGTACACGGTCGCGTCCGGGTTCACGTGCCGGAGCGCCTTGAACATCGTGTAGGCCTCCGTGACGGCCGTCGGTTCCGGGGTGGTGACGACGAGCACCTCGCCGACGGCGGCGAGGATCCCCAGCACCTGGGGGCCGACGCCCGCGCCCGTGTCGATGAGCACCATGTCGTACCCGCGGCAGGCGTCCGCCATCTGTTGGATGGCGGCGCGCACCCGGTCTCCGGGCAAGGAGGCCAGTTCCCACAGCCCGGAGCCGGCGGCCAGCAGGTCGACCCGATCGGCGACCGGCAGGCGGATCTCTTCAAAGGACGCGCGGCCTTCGAGCCAGTCGCCGAGGTGGTGCGGCGGCAGCACGTCCAGGAGCACTTCCAGGGTGCCGAGGCCGAAGTCCGCGTCCACGACGAGCACGCGGCCGCCGCGCTGCGCCCATGCCAGCGCCAGGTTGAGCGAGACATTGCTCTTCCCCACGCCTCCCTTGCCGCTCGTGACGGCGATCGACCGCTGGCGGAGGCGAGCGCCGATCGTCGCGGTCATGGCACCGTCGCCTCCCTCCCCCACACCGCGCTGGCCGGCCGCAGGCCGAGCGGCACCGCGGGCGACAGCCCGCAGAAGGCGACGGCCATGCCGCGTGCCGCGGCCAGGCGCGCGAGGGCGCGATCGTCTTCCGTCTCGTCGCACTTGGTCAGGATGAGGTCGCACGGGCCGAGGGCCAGGTACGCGTCGAGCGTCGCCTCGGCGTCGCGCCCGTGCCAGCCGGCCGGCGCGGCGAGGAGCCGCCACGCGTCCGGGGGCAGGGCGCGCGTCCACGCCGCGAACTCCGACCAGGCGCGGGGATCGAGACGGTTGGCGGCCGCCAAATCCACCACCGCGCAGTCCACGCCGGGCTCTCCGAGGGCCGCGCTCAGGGCCCCGGGGGAGCCGGCTTCCTGCACATCCACGCCCAGCGCCCGTGCCAGGGCGCGCAGCTGGGCGGCGGCGCCCGGGCGGTAGGCGCCCGCGACGAGCAGACGCACGCCGCGGCCCAGGCGGCGGGCCTGGCCCGCGAGGGACGCGGCGGCGGTCGTCTTTCCGGCGCCCGAAGGTCCCATCACCGCGATCACCCGGCACGCCGGCAGCCGGTTCGGGGCCAGCGCCGGCTCCGCCTGGGGCGCGTGGGCCGGTTCGGCGAGCGCGCCGAACCCCGGGGCGGCCGGCGGCGTCCACGGGGCTGCGAGCGCGGCGGCCGCGACAGGCGCGGAGGGCGCTGCGGGCGCGGCCGGCGCCGGGGCGACGGCGACGGCCTGCGGAGCGAGGGCGGCGCGGCGCAGCGCCGCGAGGGCCTCGTCGCTCGTGTCTGCGCGGTCCAGCCGGGGCGCGTCCCCGGAGGGCGCCTGCGCGGGCGCCGGTGTCGCGGCAGCCGCCTCCCGCCTCGCCCGCGCCGCCTCGGCCGCGGGCGCCGCCGTCACCTCCACCCAAGGGCGGCGCTGCCACAGCAGGCCGTCCGCGCCGCGGCGCGTCTGCAGGACCACCGCGTCCGGGCCGAAGGTCCGCCGGACCTCTTCCAGCGCCTCCTGCAACGTCGGCGCGCGGAACTTGCGGATCATCACGTCAGTCCACCACCTGAACGGCTTTCACCGAGATGTCGCCCGCGAGCTCGTGGTACGCCAGCACCGGCACGTCGGCGTGCTGGCGTTCGATCAGCCGCCGGAACGCCAGCCGCACGCCCGGCGAGCAGAGCACGACGGGGCGGATGCCTTCGGCGCGCACGCGCTGGATGGCGTCGTGCGCCTTCTTCCGGATCTCCTGCAGGCGCTGCGGGTCGACGGCGCCCTCGCTCGTCGCCGCTCGGGCCAGCTCGTCCTCGACCTCGGGCGCAAGGGCGACCACGGGCAGGTACCCCTGCTCCACCGGCAACGCGGCGCTGATCTGCCGCGCGAGCGCCGCGCGCACCGTTTCGGTCAGGGCGTCGGCGTCCTTGGTCTGCTGCCCGGCGTCGGCGAGCGCCTCGAGGATCGTCACCAGGTCCCGGATGGGCACGCGCTCACGCAAGAGGTTCTGGAGGACGCGGTGCACCGTGCCGAGCGGCAGGATGCCCGGGACGATCTCGTCCACGACCGCCGGCGAACGGTCACGAAGGACGTCGAGCATGGCCTTGACCTCCTGCCGGGTGAGGAGGTCGGCGGCGTGGCGCTTCACGATCTCCATGAGATGCGTGGCGAGCACCGACGCCGGATCGACGACCGTGTACCCGGCGCTCTCGGCGCGGTCGCGGTCCTCGGCGCGGATCCACATGGCCGGCAGGCCGAAAGCCGGCTCCCGGGTCGGGATGCCGGGGAACTCGTCCTGCACGCCGCCGGGGTCGATCGCGAGGAAGCGGTCGAGGTACAGCTCGCCGCGCCCCACGGACACGCCGCGCACTTTCACGACGTACTCCTGCGGGGCGAGCTGCACGTTGTCGCGGACGCGGACCAGCGGCAGGACCAGGCCCAGGTCCGTCGCCACCTGCCGCCGGATGGCGCCGATGCGCGCCATGAGCTCGCCGCCGTGCTCGCCTTCCGCGAGCGGCAGGAGGCTGTACCCGAGTTCGATCTCCATGGGGTCGACGGCCACCAGCGCCGCGGCCTGCTCCGGCGTCGTCGGCGCCGGCGCGGCGACGGCCGCCTCGCCGGGCGCCTGCGGCGCCGGGCCCGGCTCCTTCATCCGCCACGCCGCGAAGCCCAGGACGCCGGCGAGGATGAAAAACGGCAGCTTCGGCAGGCCCGGAACCAGCCCAAGCACCCCGAGCGTGGCGGCGGCGATCGCCAGCGGGCGCCGGCGGGTCAGCACCTGCGCGCGCATCTCCTCGCCGAGGTTCTCCGCGCTCGCGGCCCGCGTGACGACGATGCCCGTCGCCGTGGAGATCAGGAGCGCCGGGATCTGCGCGGAGATGCCCTCGCCGACGGTCAGGAGCGTGTACTTCAGAAGGGCGTCGTTCCACGACAGCCCGTGCTGCCACATGCCTACGGCGAACCCGCCGACGATGTTGATGCCGATGATGACGAGGGCCGCGATGGCGTCGCCCTTGACGAACTTGCTCGCGCCGTCCATGGCGCCGTAGAAGTCGGCTTCGCGCTCGATCTCCCGGCGGCGGCGGCGCGCCTCCTGGTCGTCGATGAGGCCGGCGTTCAGGTCCGCGTCGATGGCCATCTGCTTGCCCGGCATGGCGTCGAGGGTGAACCGCGCGGCGACCTCGGCCACGCGTTCGGCGCCGCGCGTGATGACGAGGAACTGGATGAGGACAAGGATGAGGAAGACGATGAATCCGACGACCGGGTTGCCCCCGACGACGAACTCGCCGAACTTGCGGATGACCTCGCCGGCGTCGCCCTGCAGAAGGATGAGCCGGGTGCTCGACACGTTCAGCGCGAGCCGGTAGAGCGTCGTCACGAGCAAAAGGCTCGGGAAGACGGAGAGCTCCAGCGGGTCCGTGAGGTACGTCGTCGCGAGCAGGATGGCGAGCGACACGGCGATGTTGAGCGAGATCAGAAGGCTGAGGATCCCGGCCGGCAGCGGGATGACCATCATCAGGACGACGACCACGACCGCGGCCGCGAGGATGAGGTCGCTCGCGCCGAAGCGCCCCGCCGACGACCAAACGCGCGCGATCACCTACGACACCTTCCCCTTCAAGCGCCAGACGTAGGCCAGCACCTGCGCGACGGCCTGATAGAGCTCGATCGGGATGGCCTGGCCCACCCTCGTGCCGGCGTAGAGCGCCCGCGCGAGGGGCGGGTCCTCCATCACCGTGACGCCGTGGGCGCGCGCCAGCTCCCGGATGCGCAGCGCCAGCCAGCCCTTCCCCTTGGCCACGACCACCGGCGCCGCCTCGATGCCGGGCCGGTAGCGGAGGGCCACCGCGTAATGCGTCGGGTTCGTGACGACGACGTCCGCGTGGCGGACGTCGTGCAGCATGCGGCGCCTCGCGATCTCCCGCTGGCGGCGGCGGATGCGCGCGCGGAGCTGCGGGTCGCCTTCCGACTCGCGCGTCTCCTCGCGCACCTCCTGGCGCGTCATGCGCAGGCTCTGCTCGTGCATGAAGCGTTGGTAGGCGTAGTCCGCCGCGGCGAGCACGAGGAACGCGAGGCCGAGCCGCCAGATCAGCGTGACCGTCGCCTGGGCCACCTGGACCATCGCCCCGCCGACGCCGCTTTCCAGCCACACCGGCATGGCGGAGATCGTCCGCGCGACGCTTGCGTAGGTGAGCGCGCCCACGACGGCCAGCTTCAGCAGGGATTTCACGAGCTCGACCAGCGAGCGGCTGGAGAACAGCCGGCCGATGCCGGCCAGCGGATTGACGCGCGACCACTGCGGCGCCGCCGCGAGGAGGCTGAAGCCGAACCCCGACTGGGCCACGCCCACAGCTGCCCCGACCAGCGCCCCGGCCGCGAGCAGCGGCGCCGCGGCGCCCAGGAACGCGCTCGTGGCCGCGGCCAGCACACCGTACGGGGCCTGGCCGTCCCAGATCCCGCCGACCGGCGTGGACCAGAGGTGCACGGCGAACGCGGCCACCCGCCGCGCCGCCGCCGGCGCCCACCACTGGGCGACGGCCGCCACGCCGAGCAAGACCACGGCCGCCGAGAGGTCGCCGCTGTGCGCCACCTGGCCGCGCCGCCGCGCCTCGCGCCGGCGCTTCGGTGTGGCGGGGAAACGCCGCTCCTCCGCGAAGAGCTGCAGGTCCACGGTCAACTCCCTCCCAGCGGGCCCAGGATCGCCGCCGCGTCCGCGGGGAAGATCCGGCGCATCATGCCCGCGTAGATCGGCAGGAGCAGGGACAGGCCGGCGAGACCGACGGCCGACTTGACCGGAAGGCCGATCAGGAACACGTTCAGCTGCGGCACGGCCCGGGACAACACGGCGAGGGCCACGGTCACGAGGAACGACGCGGCCAGGATCGGCACGGCCAGCTGCACCGCGGTGAGGAACGACGCCACGAAGGCGTCCAGCACCGGCCGCGCAAACGAGGGCGCCGTCCACGCGCCGACGGGCAGGAGGCGGAAGCTGTCCGCGATGGCGGCGAAGAGGACGTAGTGCGCGTTGGAGAGCAGGTAGACGACGGTCGCGAAGAGGTTCATGAAGTTGGCGAGAAGCGGCAGCGGCTGCTCCGACGCCGGGTCGAGAAGGTTCGCGGCGCCGAACCCGAGGTCCAAGTCCAGGAGCGACCCCATCGCCTGCACGGCCGCGAACGCCATCCGGCTCATGAGCCCGATGGCCAGCCCCGTCACCGCCTCGCCGAGCACGAACGCCGCGGCGCCCCACAGATCGGACGGCGGAGCCGGAGCGGCGACGGACGGCCACAGGGCGTAGCTCACGGCCAGCGCCAGGCCCACCCGGAGCACGCCGGGGACGAAGGCCGCTCCGTACACCGGCGCGGTGGCGACGACCGCGCTCACGCGCGCCACGACGGCCCAGAACACCAGCCAGCGGTCCAGCGAGACCGACAGGAGACCGTCCACTCCGCTCCCCCCTTACGCCCCGCCGCCCAGAACCGGCAGGAGGTTCCACACCCGGGTGGTGTAGTCGACGAGCACGTGCAGCATCCAGGGGCCGAAGAGCGCCAGCGCCCCGAGCATGGCCAGGATCTTCGGCACAAAGGCGAGCGTCTGCTCGTTGATCTGGGTCGTCGCCTGAAAGAGGCTGACGAGGAGCCCCACCACCATGCCGATCCCGAGCACGGGCGCCGCCACGAGGAGCCCCGTCATCATCGCGTCGCGCGACAACTGGATCACCATGCCGTCGGTCATCGACGTCCTCCTAATACCCCTGGACCAGGTTCTGCGCGACCAGGTGCCAGCCGTCGACGAGCACGAACAGCAGCACCTTGAACGGCAGCGACACCAGCACCGGCGGAAGCATCAGCATGCCCATGGACATGAGCGTGCTGGCCACGACCATGTCGATCACGAGAAACGGAATATAAATGATGAAACCCATTTCGAACGCCGTCTTGAGCTCGCTGATCGCGAACGCCGGCACCAGCGCCGTGAGCGGCACGTCCTCCCGCCGCACCTGGCCCGTGTGGCCGGAGAGCCGCCAGAACAACGCGAGGTCGCTCTCCCGAGTCTGCTTCAGCATGAAGTCCCGTGCGGGCCCCTCCGCTCGCCGCAGGGCGGTGGCCTGGTCGATCTGGCCCGCGCGGAAGGGCACCCAGGCCTGCTGGTAGATGGCCTGTCCCACCGGCGCCATGACGAAGATCGTCAGGAACAGCGCCAGGCCGATGATCACGGCGTTCGGCGGCACCTGGCCGGCGCCCACCGCCGTCCGCACGAAGGACAGGACGACGAGGATGCGGGTGAACGCCGTCATCATGACGAGCACGGCCGGCACCAGCGCGAGAGCCGTGAGGAAGAGAATGATCTGCAACGCCGGCACAAGGCCGTTGCTGCCGCCGATCGTGATCGTCACGTCCGCTCGGCGCCCCCCCTGCGCAGGGCGGTCCGGATGGCGCTCCAATCGAGGCGCGGCAGGACCGGTTCCGCACGCGCGGCCTCGTCCAGGGACATCCACCGCTCGCCGGCGAGTTCCGCCACTTCCGCCGGGTCCTCGATGGCGTACAGGCACGCGACTTCACGCTCGCACACGCCGACGACGAGCGCCCGCCGCCCGACCTTCACGAGCGCGAGGCTCCTCCGGCCGCCCAGCGGCAGCGCCCCAAGCAGCTCCATGCGGCCGCGCTCGCGATTCGCCGGCAGGCGGCCGAGCACCCGCGCGGCCCACACGATGGCGCCGACGACGACCGCCAGCGCACCGAGCGTCCGCAGGAAAAGCCAGAAGCCCTCCACCCCGCCGCCCCCCTTCCGTCAGGTCAACCGATCCAGCCGTTGTTCGGGGCTCAGGATCTCGGTGATGCGCACGCCGAAGGCCTCGTCGATGACGACGACCTCGCCCTTGGCCACGACCCGTCCATTGACGAGAACGTCGACCGGCTCGCCGGCCATGCGATTGAGCTCGATCACGGCCCCCGGGCCCAGTTCCAACACGTCCCGCACGCGCTGGTGCGTCCGCCCGAGCTCGACCGTCACCTCCAGCGGGACGTCCATGACGATGTCCAGCCCGCCGGGCACGGCGCGGGAACCCTGCACGCCGTCGGCAGGCGCCCACGCGCGCGCGGCGGTGGCCGTCGCCGCGGCGGCCGCGACCTCCTCCCGCGCGGCCCCGGCCTCCCGGACCTCCACCGCCGGGGCGCCCTCGCCTTCCGCCTGCCAGCGCTCGGCATCGAGCGACTCGACAAGCTCGCGGATGTCCTCCGATGTCGGCTGCTCACTCATCGGCATGCTCCTTTCCCTCGATGGTCACCGCGAGACGCCGGCCGCGCCGGCCGGGACGGGCGCGGAACACCGGACGATCGCCGACGAACAGCCGCACGGGCTGCTCGGGGCCGCGGTCGAGCCGCAGCAGGTCCCCGGGCTTGAGCGCCAGGAGCGCTCGCAGCGTGATCTCGGCCCGGCCCAGCTCCACCCACAGGGGAATGTGGGTCTCGTAGATGTGGTGGCGCACTGCCTCCTTGTGGCTGGCTTGGCGCACCGGCTCGTGACCGAGCCACTCCCGCGCCGACAGCCGCGGCAGCACGGGCTCGAGCGTGCGATACGGGATGCAGATCCTCAGCGGGGCGCGGCGGCCGCCCAGCTCGACGATCTGGTGCACGACGAGCACGATGTCCTCCGGCGCGCACACCTGCGCGAACAGCGGGTTGCTCTCAACAGTGTCGAGCCGCGGGGCGATCTCGGTGACGTTCTTCCAGGCCTCGCGCCAGGCGCCCAGCATCCCGGAGAACAGCCGGCGCACGACGGCGCCTTCGATGTCGGTGAGCGCGCGGGAGCGCTCCGGCCAGACCCCCGGCCCGCCCAGCACGCGGTCGATGAGCGCGAACGCCAGCGCCGGGTCCAGCTCCCAGAGGGTGCGGGCGGGAAGCGGCGGCATGGCGACGACGGCCAGGATCGCCGGTTCGGTGACGCTCTGGGTGAACTGCCGGTACGTCGTCTGCTCCACCGTCTCGGTGTTGACCTGCACCATGGAGCGCAGGTGAGCCGAGAGCGCCGTCGTCGCGCCGCGGGCGAAGTTGTCGTGCAGCATCAGGATTGTCCGCAGCTGGTCCTTGGAGAACTTGTCCGGCAACCGGAAGTTGTACCGCCGCAACCGCGCGCCCGCCGGCACGCGGTCGGCGCCGGGCTCCAGGGCCGAGAGCAGGACGTCGAGTTCCTCACTGCTGAGCGTCGGTTCCACGCCGCACCTCCGTTCCACTCACTGGATGACCATGCGCGTCAGGAACACGGCCCGCACGACCGGCTGCCCGGCGGCGCTGTTGATCGCCGGGAGCAGCGCGGCCTTGAGCCGGTCCGCGCCCTTGTCGCCCGCCAGCTCGTCCGCAAGGAACGAGCGCAGCGTGCGGTTCACGGCGTCCTGGACGGCGGCCTGGCGCTCCTGCAGGAGCTTCTGGCCCTCCGGGCCGGCCGCCTCGACCGTCACCTGGATCTGAATGATCCGACGCTGGTCCACGTCGGCCAAATTTGTGGTGAATTCGCCCAGCGCCACGTCGACGCCGGGGACCTCCTTGGGCGACGCGTCGGCAAAGTGGACGTAGGCGAAGCCCCCCGCCGCGCCCAGCACCACGGCGCCGAGCAGCAGCGGGATCAGCCAGCGCCGGCTCGTCTTCCGCGTCTCCACGATCGCGATCCCTCCCCCGTTCAACTCGCCCGCCCGGCCGCGGGGCGGGCCCGCGCCCCCCCCCCCCCCCCCGCCCCCCGGTCCGCCGCGGGGTTGGCC
>JADGHN010000066.1 GCA_019683875.1 Clostridia bacterium | reverse complement strand
GCGGTGCGGGCGCCGCCGCGGCCGCCCCCGCGGGGGCGCCCCCGCCGCCGCCCCCGCCCGCGGTTGCGGCGCTCTCGCGCGAAGCCGCGGCGCCCCACGCCCCCGCGTGCGCGCGAGGAAACCCGCCGCCGGCGCGTCGCCGCCACGACGAGACGGGATCGCGGGGGCCGCTCTGCAGCCACGGGACGTCGAGCGGCTCCGCGTCCCCCTCCGCCAATCCGCTCAGCGCGGGGCTGCCGGCCACCGGCTGCAGAAACTCTTCGCCAACCTCCTCAAGGAAGCGCGACGGTTCGTGCAGCTGGACTTCCCCGAAGAGGCTCCGCCGGCGTGCGCAGGTCAGGTACAACCGCTCGCGGGCGCGGGTCATGCCCACGTAACAGAGGCGCCGCTCCTCCTCGACGTTGCCCTCGTCGATCGACCGCCCGTGGGGGAAGACGCGCTCCTCCATGCCGACGAGGAACACGACGGGGAACTCGAGCCCCTTGGCGGCGTGCAACGTCATGAGAGCCACGGCCGGCCGCTCGGGGTCATAGGCGTCCGCTTCGGAGACGAGCGCGACCTCCGCGAGGAACTCCTCCAGCTGCGCGCCCGGCTCGCTTCCCACGAAGGAGTGGGCGACCGTGAGGAGCTCGTCCAGGTTCTCCACGCGGGCCAGCGCCTGCGGCGAGCCGTCGGCCAGCAGGTCCTGACGGTAACCGCTCTCCTCGATGGCCGCCCGCACCAGTTCCGCCACGGGCACCTTCGACGCGCGCTCCGCGAGGTCGCGCAACAGCGCGCCGAGCTTCGCAAGTTCGGCCGCCGCCCTCGCCTGGATGCCGGGGATGGCGCCGGCTTCCTCCAGCGCCTCGTAGATCGGCCGCACACCCCGGGCCGCGCGGATGCGCTCCAGCGTGGCCGGCCCGACGCCGCGGCGCGGCACGTTGACGATGCGCTCAAAGCTGAGCCAGTCGTGCGGGTTGGCGGCCAGCCGCACGTAGGCGAGCACGTCCTTGACTTCCTTGCGCTCGTAGAACTTCAGGCCGCCGACGATGTGGTACGGCACCCCGCGCCGCAGGCACGCCTCCTCAAGAATGCGCGACTGCGCATGCGTCCGGTAGAGCACGGCGAAATCGGCGTACGACCGGCCTTCCCGCGCCACGAGCCGCTCGATCTCGCCGACGACGAAGTCGGCTTCCGCCATCTCGTCCCAGGCGCAGTGGAACGCGACCGGCTCCCCCGGCCCCAGGTCGCTCCACAGCCGCTTTTCCCGCCGCTGGCGGTTGTGGGCGATGACGCGGCTGGCGGCGTCGAGGATGTTCTGCGTCGAGCGGTAGTTCTGCTCCAGCCGGATCACGGAGGCGTCGGGGAAATCGCGCTCGAAGTCGAGGATGTTGCGGATGTCGGCCCCTCGCCAGCCGTAGATCGACTGGTCGGCGTCGCCCACGACGAAGACGTTGCGGTGGATGGCGGAAAGCGCCCGCACGATGCGGTACTGCGTGCGGTTCGTGTCCTGGTACTCGTCGACCAGCACGTGCTGGAAGCGATCCGCGTATTGCCTCGCGACGTCCGGGTGTTGCTCGAAGAGGCGCACGGTGAGCATGAGGAGGTCGTCGAAGTCGACGGCGTTCGCCTCCTGCAGGCGCGCCTGGTAGCGGCCGTAGACGCGCGCCGCCTCGTGGCGGAAGAAGTCGCCGGCGCCGCGCAGGGCCTCCTCTGGCGTGACGAGCTCCGCCTTCCACTGGCTGATGGCGGAGAGCACGGCGCCCGGAGGGAAGCGCTTGTCGCTGAGGTCCAGATCCTTGAGGCAGGCGCGGACGAGAGCGCGTTGATCGTCTGCGTCGACGACGGTGAAGGAGCGGCCGTAGCCCAATCGTTCCGCGTGCGGGCGAAGGATCCGGACGCACGCCGAGTGGAACGTGGAGACCCACAGATCGGCGGCCTTCGCGCCGGCCCAGCGGCGGACGCGCTCCTTCATCTCGTTCGCCGCCTTGTTCGTGAAGGTCAGCGCGATGATGCCGTCCGGCGGCACGCCCCGCTGGAGAAGCCACGCGATCCGCCGCGTGAGGACGTTGGTCTTGCCGGACCCGGCCCCGGCCAGAATCAAAAGCGGGCCGTCTCCATGCGTGACGGCCGCGCGCTGCGCCTCGTTCAACCCGGCGACGATGTCCATGCCCTACATTATACCGCCCTGGACGCCTTCACGGGGCCCGGCGCCGGACAGCGCCTTGGGCCAGGTGACGCGGAAACAGGCGCCGCCCTCGGGCAGGTTGGCGGCCTGGATGCGCCCGCCCAGCGAGTGGACGATGCTCGCGCTCACGGCGAGACCCAGGCCGGTGCCGTGCGGTTTCGCCGTCTGGAACGGCTCGAAGAGACGGTCCATGAAGCGCTCCGGAATGCCGGGCCCGGTGTCGCTCACGGTCAGGACGTACTCGCCAGCGTCCTCCTCCAGGCACAGGGACAGGCGCCCGCCACCGGGCATCTCCTCAAGCGCGTTGCGCACCAGGTTCAGCATGACCTGCCGGACGCGTGGCGCTTCGCCGCGCACGAGCGCCGGCCCTCCGAAGCCCGACAGGCACACCTGCACGCCGGTCTTCTCGACCTGTCCCGCGACGAGCCGCAACACCGCGGCCACCTCCTCGGCGAGGTCGCAGGCCACGTGCGGGTCGGCCGGCGGACGCGCGAGGAGCAGCATGTCGCTGGTCAGGCGTTCGATCCGCCCCACTTCCGAGAGCACCAGGGGAAGCAGTTGGGCCAGTTCCGCCGCTCCGGGGTCGCGTTCGAGCAGTTGGAGGAAGCCCTTGATGGCCGTGAGCGGATTGCGAATCTCGTGCGCCGCCGCGGCCGCCATGCTGCCGACGGCCGCCAGGCGTTCCGCGTGGCGGACCTCCTGTTCGAGACGGCGGTGCTCGGTCACGTCCTGGAGGACGACGACGATCCCCCCGCCCCCGCCGTGCACGTCCTCCCGCAGCGGCGCAGCCGTGACCGCCACCACGCGCTCGTCCTTCGGACCGGCGAGGACGATCTCGCCGAGGTCGAGCGGCTCGCGGAAGCCATCCCGGAGCAGCCGCCGGCCAGCGGTTTCCGCCATGGGCCCCAGCCGCCGGCCCAGTTCCTCGATGGACGCCCCCGATTCCATCCGCAGCCGGTGGCCGAGGGCTTTCCACATGCGGCGGGCCTGGCAGTTCACGCGCCGGAGGCGCCCATCGTCGTCGAAGACGGCGAGCGCCGCGCCCATGTTCTCGATCACGGCGTCGGTCAAGCGGTGCAGCGCTTCGATCTCCGCGATGCGGCACTCCCGCTCCTGGAACAGCGTGGCGTTGCCGATCGCCAGGGCCGCCTGCGCGGCGATGATCTCCGCCACCTCGCGCTCCGCTTCGCCGAACGGCCGGCCGCGTCCGAACACGATGACCGCCACCGTCTCCTCGTTCCAGTGGACCGGCAGGACCATCACGTGGCGGAGCCCCTCGGCGAGAAAGGGAGCGGCCCACGCCCCGGCGCGGCGGGCGTCGAACAGTTGCGTGGCCCCGTCGCGCGACGTGGCGGCGAGCTCCGGGTCGTCGAGGCCGGCCGGCATCCCGATCAGGCCTGCGGGCAGTCGGCGCACGCTGCGCACGATCCAGCCTTCCTCGGAGCGCACGCTGACCAGCCCGCCGCCCGTGAACACCCTCGCCATCACCCCGAGGGTGACGTCCGCCACCTCCGTGACGGAGAGGGAACTGTTGATCATCCGGCCCAGTTCGTACAGCGCGCGCCAGTGCTCCGGCGTCGCCGTGGAGGCCTCGCCGTCGAAGCGCTGGCGGAAGGCCCGCTGGCGGCGAATTGTGGTCATCAGATGGTCCAGCGCGGCCTTGACCCCCTGCTCCCGTTCCGCCGTGGCGGCGAGCAGGTTCTGCGCGGCCTCGCGGGCGAGGATGCGTCGCAGCGCTTCGACGGCCGGCGGCCAGAACTGCCGTCCGCTTTCCTCCATCACAACGGCCATCGCCTCTTCCGCCCCGAGCGCCGCGCCGCGATAGGGAAGCGGGTGGGTGAGGGCGACAAACGCGTCGACGACCGCGATGATCCGCGATGCAAGGGGGATCGCCTCGCCGGCCAACCCGTCCGGGTAGCCGCCGCCGTCCCAACGCTCGTGGTGATGCCGCACGGCGCGGGCGACGTCCGCCAGCTCCGCGAACCGGCCGATGGCGTCCGCGCCGACGACGGGGTGCCGTCGCATGACCGCGCGTTCCTCCGGGCCGAGCGCGTCGGCCCGCGTCAGCACGCCGGGCAACACGCTGTCCATCGCGATGTCGTGCAGCAGCGTGGCCTCGCGCAGGATCGTCTGCTCCACCGACGTCAGCCCCAGCTCCTCGCCGATGGCCGTCGCGTAATGGAGCTGCCACCGCACGCGAGGGTCGCCGGCGTACGCCAGTGCCTTCCACCGCGCCAGGAGCCCGCGGACGATGCGGCCGCGAAGCGTCTGGCCATACAGGTAGAGGGTGACCTGCGAGACGAACATGACGCTGGCCGCCAGGGCCAGCCCGACGACGCCCCATTCGATCGCGGCGGCCGTCATCAGCGCGGCGGCGACGAAGCTGCCGGCGAACGGGAGGAACGTCTCCCGCGCGTACTGGCCGAGGACCACCGGGAACGGCTGGCGCCGGTACAGAACGAGGCCCACGATCAGCAGCGTCGAGGTGCAGGCGTAAAACGTCACGTAAGACGCGACCATGTACGGCAGCGGGTCCGCCCTGGAGAGCGGCTGGAACCACGACGCGGCCCACAGGGCGACGCACCACGAGGCGGCGTTGTACAGCGTCACGAACGCGTTGGCCCGGCGCACCACCGACGCGGCGAGAGCCCCAAGGACGAGCGCAGAAAGGGCGTTCGCCGGTCCGAACGTCCAAAGGAATGCGATGACCGGCACGACGGAACTGGAGAAGCCGGCCCCTGAGGGGAGAACCAGTTGCGTCGCCTCCGCCAGGACGTAGACCGCGGCGGCGCCGGCCACGAGTGGCATGGATACGTAAGGCTGCGCAACCAGGCAGTGCACGAAGGCGGCGAGGCCGGCCAAGGCCACAAGCGTGAAGTACCGCTTGAGATGGGATGTGAGCGGTGTCACCGTCTATTCCTCGCTTAGAAGTCCCACGGCCAGTTCGGCCCGTAGGCGCTGGCGCCGAACACGAGCGCGAACAGAGCGGCGAGAAGGAGCGTGATCCGGAAAGCCTTGTTCATGTCGCGCACCTCCCTCCTATTCGCGGAGTCGAAGCGGCTTCCTTTTTTTGAAAGCCGACCTCGCGGGCTCGTGGCCTCGACCGGCTCGCCCGGAAGGCCGATTGGCCTTCCGCTTCATTCTGTTCGACACCATTGGTCAAATCTCTTCAGATTTAACGACATAAACGACAACAATCGTTCGACATCATACGACAATTCAACGAAAAAACGGGGCCTCCGTCCTATAGCTCAGGGACGAAGGCCCCATTGTCATTTCGGCGTCGTTCCGTCCAACAGGGCCGCGGGGTTCGCGTCAACCGCCCCCGCCGGTTCCGCCCGCTCCGGACGAGCCCCCGCCGGTGCCGCCCGCTCCGGACGAGCCCCCGCCGCCTCCTCCGGCGGCTCCGCCGCCGCCGGACGCCAGCTGCATCAGGGCCGTCTTCACGGTCTGCAAGATGGCGCTCTGCATTCGGGTGGACTGAAGCAGCGTCTCCATCTGCTTCTCCAACGTCTTCTGGAATTCGGGGGACTCCATGATCTTTTTCATCTGGTCCAGGATGAGCTTCTGGCTCTCCGGCGTGGTCAGCGTGCGTTGAATCTCCGGCGCGACCGCCTGCTGCCGCACGACGTTCTGGATCTCCGCCTTGACCTCCGCCGATTGCAGTTCGTCCTTGACGATGGACCGGATCTCCATGCGGTCGGAGCCGGGCGACTGGCGCGCCTGGCCGCCTCCCGCCGACGAGCAGGCCGGCGTCAGGGCGGCCATCAACGCCACGACGAGCGCCGCGCGGACGCGCCAGGGACGCATGAGCACGACCTCCGTAAGCGGCAGTGTGTCACGTCCGCGGCAAGGCTATGCGCAGGCGTCGCCCGGGCGACGTCACTCCCACTCGATGGTGCCCGGCGGCTTGGAGGTGATGTCGTACACCACGCGCGTGCACCCCGGCACCTCGGCCGCGATGCGATCGGCGAGGCGTTTGAGGACGGGATACGGCAGCTCGGCCCAGTCGGCCGTCATCGCGTCCTGGCTGGTCACGGCGCGCACCGCGACGGTCTCGCCGTATGCGCGGCGGTCGCCCTTGACGCCGACAGTGTGCGTGCCCGTGAGCACGGCGAAATACTGCCACAGGTCGCGGGCCAGCCCGGCCCGCTCAAGCTCCTCGCGCACGATGGCGTCGGCCGCGCGCAGCATCTCAAGACGCTCGCGCGTGACCTCGCCCACGACGCGCACGGCAAGCCCGGGTCCCGGAAACGGCTGGCGCATGACCGCCGTCTCCGGCAACCCCAGCTGGCGGCCGACGGCCCGCACCTCGTCCTTGAAGAGGTCCCGCAGAGGCTCGACCAGGCGCAGGCGCATCCGCTCCGGGAGCCCGCCCACGTTGTGGTGGGTCTTGATGACGTGAGCCGCGCCGCGCCCGCTTTCGATGACGTCGGGGTACAGCGTGCCCTGAACGAGGAAATCCGCGCCGCCCAGTTGCGCCGTCGTCTCCTCGAAGACGTCGATGAACGTCCGCCCGATTCGCCGCCGCTTCTCTTCCGGATCGGTGACCCCCCGCAGTTCGGCGAGGAACCGGTCCCGCGCGTCGACGACCCTGAGCGGGATGCCGAGGGTGGTGCCGACGAGGTTCCGCACCTCTTCCGCCTCTCCCAGACGAAGCAGCCCGTGGTCGACGAACACGGCGGTGAGCCGGTCGCCGATGGCGCGGTGAACGAGCGCCGCAGCCACCATGGAGTCGACGCCGCCGGACAGCGCGGCGATGGCCCGGCCGTCCCCCACCTGCTGCCGGATGCGGGCGACGGCCTCGTCGACGAACGCCGCCGGCGTCCACTCCGGGCGCAGGCCCGCGATGCGGAACAGGAAGTTGCGGATCAGGGCGGTCCCGCCCGGCGTGTGGGTCACTTCCGGGTGGAACTGGACGCCGTACCAACGCCGTTCGGGGTCTCCGATCGCGGCGATGACGCCGGCGTCCGACCGCGCCAGGACGCGGAACCCGGGCGGCGGCTGGACCACGTGGTCGCCGTGGCTCATCCACACGTCCATGCGGGCGGGGAGTCCGGCGAAGAGATCCAGCGGTTCTTCCACCGCCAGGCGCGCGTGGCCGTATTCGCCTGCCCCGGCCGGCACGACCTCGCCGCCCAGGACATGGGCCAGGAGCTGCATGCCGTAGCAGATGCCCAGCACGGGCCGGCCGACAAACGCCGCCGCGTCGACGCGCGGAGCGTCCTCCGCGTACACGCTCTCCGGCCCGCCGGACAGGATGATCGCGGCCACGTCGGACCCTTCCCAGCGCGCGGCGGGGGTGTCGTACGGCCACAGCTCCGCGTACACGCCCGCTTCCCTCACGCGGCGGCAGATCAGCTGCGCGTACTGCGCGCCGAAGTCGAGCACGACCACCCTCCGGTGGCGAACGGCGGCGTCGCTCATCGGTAGACCTCCGGCTTCAGCGTGGCGACGTACGGAAGGTTGCGGTAGCGGCCGGCGTAGTCGATGCCGTAGCCCACGACGAACACGTCCGGGATCTCGAAGCCCACGTAGTCGACCGGCACCGGCACCTGCCGGCGGCTCGCCTTGTCCAGGAGCACCGCGATGCGCAGCGAGCGCGGCCGCCGCGCCAGCAGGTTCTCGCGCAGGTACTGCAGCGTCAGGCCGGTGTCGACGATGTCCTCGACGACGAGCACGTCGCGGCCTTCGAGCGGGATGTCGAGGTCCTTGTTGAGGCGCACGACGCCGCTCGTCGTCGTCGCCTGGCCGTAGCTGGAGACGGCGATGAAGTCGAGGAACAGCGGCATGTCCAGGCAACGGATGAGATCGGCCGTGAAGGCGCAGGCGCCGGTCAGCACGCCGACCACGGTGAGCTCGCGCCCGGCCTGGACCGCGTTGATCGCCTCCGCGATTTCCCGCACGCGGCGCGCGATGGTGGCTTCGTCGAAGAGGATCTCCTGGACGTCCGCGTGCGGCGTGGCGCGTGGGCCGTTCATCGGGCCTCCTCGTAGACGGACGGCTTCAGCACGCCCACGTACGGCAGGTTGCGGTAGAAGCCGGCGTAGTCGAGCCCGTAGCCCACCACGAAACGGTCCGGAATGCGGAAGCCGACGTACTCCACGTCCACGTCGACGAGGCGCCGCTCCCGCTTGTCCAGCAGGACGGCAACCTTGAGGCTCCTCGGGCCGCGCGCGCTCAGGTTCTCCCGCAGGTACTTCAGCGTGAGGCCGGTGTCGACGATGTCCTCCACGATGAGGACATCCTGGTCCTCGATGCTCTCGTCGAGGTCGTTCAAGAGGCGGACCACGCCGGAGGACTTCGTCGACGCGCCGTAGCTGGAGACGGCCATGAAGTCGATGGCCACCGGGTGGTTCATGGCGCGCATGAGATCCGCCGCGAAGGGCACGGCGCCCTTCAGGATGCAGACCATCTTGATGGGCCGGCCGCGGTAGTCCCGCTCCAGGGTGCGGGCCAGCTCTTCCGTGCGCCGGGCGATCTGCTCTGCGGTGACGAGGATCTCGGCGACGTCTTCGTGCGGATTCAGGTTCATGGCCATTAGTGTAGCAGGAAGCGGTACTGCGACTCCAGCAGGCGGTGATAGACGCCTCGCTTCGCCACGAGCGTGGCGTGGTCGCCCCGCTCGACGATGCGGCCGTGGTCGAGGACCAGGATGAGGTCGGCGCGACGGATCGTCGAGAGGCGGTGCGCGACCACGAAGGACGTCCGCCCTTTCAACAGGCGGGCCAGCGCGTCCTGGATGAGCAGCTCCGTCTGCGTGTCGATGGCGGAGGTGGCCTCGTCCAGGATCAGGATCCTCGGGTCCGCGAGGATGGCCCGCGCGAAGGAGAGCAGCTGGCGCTCCCCCGCGGAAAGGCGGCTGCCGCGCTCGCGGACTTCCGTGTCGTATCCCTGAGGCAGCCGCATGATGAACTCGTGCGCGTGCACCGCGCGCGCGGCCGCCTCCACCTCCTCGTCCGTGGCGTCCAGGCGCCCGTAGCGGATGTTGTCGCGGATGGTGCCCGCGAAGACGAACGTGTCCTGCAGCACGAACGCGATGTTGCGCCGCAGGGAGGCGAGGTCGTACTCCCGCACGTCGCGGCCGTCGATCAGCACCCGGCCGGACGTCACGTCGTAGAAGCGCGCGATGAGGTTGACGATCGACGTCTTGCCGGCGCCCGTGTGCCCCACGAGCGCGACCGTCTGCCCGGGCTGGACGTCGAAGTTGACGTCGCGAAGCGCTTCTCCGCGGTCCTTCTCATACGCGAAGTGCACGTGCTCGAACGTGACGCGCCCCTCCAGGCGCTCGACCGTGACGGCGCCCGGCCGGTTCGTCACCTTCGCCGGCGTGTCGAGGATCTCGAAGATCCGCTCCGACGAGGCCATGGCCACCAGCAGGGTGCTGTACACCTGGCCGATGCGGGAGATGGGTTCCCAAAAGTTGCCCGTGTAGTTGACGAACGCCACCAGGTTGCCGAGGGAGATCGCGCCCTGACGCCACAGCATGACCCCGTAGATGAACACCGCCGCCGTGCCCACCGCGCCCGTCAGCTCCACGAGCGGCCCGAACTGCGAGTTCTGGTGGACGGCGCGCATGTACGACCGGTAATTTGCGAAGTTCAGGTTGCCGAAAAAGATCTGGTTCTCCCGCTCCTGCGTGAAGGCCTGGGTGACCCGCATGCCCTGCAGCGCTTCGTTGAGGTGGGCGTTGATCGTCGCGATGCGCATGCGCACCGTCTGCCAGGCGCGGCGGATGCGGACGCGCAGGCGCGTGGAGATGAGAAACATCACGGGGACGACGACCACCGAGACGAGCGCCAGCCGCGGCTCCAGGTAGAACAGCATGCCGAGGATGCCGAGCAGCGTGAACGCGTCGCCCAGCGTGTTCACCACGCCGTTCGACATCAGGTCGTTGAGCGCGTTGACGTCGTTGATCACGCGAACCAGGACCTTGCCGGCCGGGCGCCCGTCGAAGAACTCGAACGACAGCGCCTGGATGTGCCCGAAAAGCTGCGCGCGCAGGTC
>JADGHN010000065.1 GCA_019683875.1 Clostridia bacterium | reverse complement strand
TGACATCGTTCTGGACGGAGGATGGCCATGGACAAACCGCAGGGCATCCCGCCGAGCTGGCGCAAGGAGGCCGCCGCCGCGGTTCGAGCGCGGACAGGCCTGCGCCCGAAGGTCGCCGTCATCCTGGGGTCCGGTCTCGGCCCGCTCGCCGACGAGATCGAGGACGCGACCGCCATCCCGTACGGCGAGATTCCCCACTTTCCCGTCTCCACCGTTCCCGGCCACGCCGGCCGGCTCATCCTCGGCCGGATCGAAGGCGTGCCCGTCCTCGCGATGCAGGGGCGCGTGCACGCGTATGAGGGCTATCCGTTGTCCGCGCTCGCGTTCCCGGTGTGGGTCATGAAGGAGCTCGGCGTCGAGACGCTGATCGCGAGCAACGCGGCGGGCAGCCTCAATCCGGACTATCACGCCGGCGACCTCATGCTGATCACCGACCACTTGAACTTCGTGTTCGACAACCCGCTCGTCGGCCCCAACGACGACGAGCTCGGACCGCGCTTCCCGGCCTCCGACCTCGCCTACACGCCGGAGCTTCAGGCGGTGGCGCGGGCAGCGGCCGCGGCCGTCGGGGTGCCGCTGCGGGAAGGCGTGTACGCGTGGATCCGCGGGCCGTTCTATGAAACGGCGGCGTTCTGCCGCTTCCTGCGCATGGCCGGGGCCGACGCCATCGGCATGTCGACGGTGCCGGAGATTCTCGCCGCCGTGCACTGCGGCATGCGAACGCTGGCCATCAGTTGCCTCACGGACGAGGTGCGCCAGAAGGGCGAGCCGCCGCTGACGCACGAAGAGGTGCTCGCTGTGGCGGAGCGCGTGGGTGGGTCGTTCCGCGCCCTGCTGCGCGAGATCGTGCGGCGGCTGGCGTAGGCGCCGGCGGGCGCGCCGTTTTTCGTCGAATCTTGCTTGCGCGCGACGGTTGTGTCATGGTGGACGAGGTACCAATTAACGCGTCCCAGCGAGGGCGCGATTGGGGGTTGAACGGAATCATGTCGACCGCGACATCGTCCGCCACGCGCGAAATCAAGGGAGGCCGCAAGGCCTCCTTTTCGTTGCCCGTGCTTCCGGAAGAAACCGTCCCGGGAGTCTCGGGGCTGGCCCTGTCGCTTCAGCACCTGTTCGCCATGTTCGGCGCCACGGTGCTCGTGCCGTACCTCACGGGCTTCGATCCTTCCGTTGCGCTCTTCACCGGCGGGGTCGGCACGCTGATCTACATCCTTGTCACCGGCGGCAAGATCCCCGCGTACCTGGGATCCAGCTTCGCCATCATCGGCGCGATGATCACGGCGTCGAAGTCCTGGGGACCGGGCGCGGCCGTCGCCGGCGCGCTCGGGCTGGGGATCGCCTACGTGCTCATCGCGCTGGTCATCGGGCGCACGGGCACCGGCTGGGTGGACCGGCTGCTGCCGCCTCCCGTCGTCGGAGCCGTCGTGATCGTGATCGGGCTCGGCCTCGCCCAGACGGCGCTCGGCATGGCCAAGCTCCTGCCCGGCGCGAACGGCGTGAACCCGCTCAGCCGCGAGAGCCTCGTGGCGCTCGCGACGCTGCTCATCATCATGATCGCCGGCACGGCCCTTCGCGGCTTCGCCCGGGTGGTGCCGGTGCTCATCGGCATCGCCGGCGGGTACGTGATCGCCCTTCTTGTGGGCCTCGTCGACTGGAAAGCGGTGGCGGCGGCTCCGTGGTTCGCGCTGCCGCATTTCGTGCCGCCCACCTTCGACGCCCACACGCTGCCGGCCGTGTTGCTGATCGCGCCGATCGCCATCGTCCTCGTGACGGAGCACATCGGCCACCTGCTCGTCACCGCGGAGATCGTCGGCCGGCCCTTCGCGAAGGATCCCGGCCTGCACCGCTCGCTCCTCGGCGACGGCCTTGCCTCGACCGTCGCGGCGCTCGTCGGCGGCCCGCCCGCGACGACGTACGGCGAGAACATCGGCGTGATGGCCATCACCCGGGTGTACTCGGTGCGGGTGCTCGGCGTGGCGGCGGTCATCGCCATCCTGCTGTCCTTCATCGCGAAGCTCGGCGCACTGATCCACAGCATCCCGACGGCCGTGATGGGCGGCGTGTCGATCGCGCTGTTCGGCGTGATCGCGGCCGCGGGCATGCGCCTCTTCGTGGAGCACCGCGTGAACCTCGCGAGCCAGCGCAACCTCCTGATCGTCAGCGCGGTGCTGGTGCTGGGCGTCGGTGGGGCCCATGTCAACTTCGGGTCGTTCGCGCTCGACGGAATGCCGCTGGCGACCATCGCGGGCATCCTGCTGAACCTGATCCTGCCCCGGGAGGCGGAGCGGAGCGGCGCCTGAGCGCCGCTCCGCCCGGGCCACCGGCCTGCTCTGCGCATCGCCCGATGACCGCCCCGGTCAGCCTTCGTCCCACATCCGGCTGAGCTTCTGGTACGTTTCCGGGAAGTGCGCCTCATACCGCAGGAAGTGCGGGATGGGATAGCGGACGCCACCCTTGTGCGTCCCCTGCAGGCCGGCCACGATCTCCTCCGCGCGGTCGAACGGGAAGCTGAACGCCATCTCGTGGTCCTGCGTCTGGCCGAAGACGCGGTCGCCGTAGCAGGGCAGGATCACCTGCGGCTCCCGCTCCCTGACGGCGCGGATGAGCAGGTCCGCGCAGTCGGCGCGCGCCGAGAAGCGCGAGACCAGTTCGCCGCCGCGCTTCCAGAGGGCGGCCGCCACGAGCACCATCACCTGCGCCGAGTTCCCGTAGACGACGACCGCGTCCGGCGTGAAGGCGGCCCGCGCCAGCGGACCGACGACGACCACGCCCCGCTCCTCCGGCGGGAGCTTCGGAACGGCCGCCTCGGTCCGCGCGCCCGCCTCCGCCGTCTCCGTGTACATGCCGTGCGCGAGCCCGCCCTGGGTATAGAAGTCGAGCGCGGGCTTGAATCCGAAGGCCACTTGGGCGATGGGGCATGAGAGGTCGGCCGTGTCGATGGCGAGCGTCCACCCGTACCGGCGGGCGATGCTCACGCCCTGGCAGATCGTGATCCGCGCGCCCAGGTCCTCCTTCGGCCGGCGCGCCTTCTCCGGGAGCGGCGCGTCCTGCGGCCAGATGCGGGCCGCCACGGGAAAGGTGTCGGGTCTCACGTAGCGTTCGATCGCCTCGGCAAGCTGCGCGTTGTCCACCAGCTTCGCCCCCTCTGAGAGACCGCCGGCGGGCGCCCGGCCCGTCACTCCGGGCGGCCCGCCGCCTGCGGCGGCCTCCGCTCACGCCAGGTACTTCTGCCACTCCGCTTCCGCGGCCTGCTCGACGTCGTGCCCGAAAAACACGCGCGCGCCCGTCTCCCGTGCGATCTCACGCAGGCGCGCCACGCTCCGCTCGGCGCGCTCCGGCTCGGAGAACGCGCCGGGCTCGCCCTCCCAGTTCTCGCGGGTGTAGACGGCGTCGACGGTCAGCAACACCGGCGGCTCGCCCGGGAGCTCGACGAGCACCGAGGTGTGCCCCGGCGTGTGTCCCGGCGTGTGCAGAAGCCGCAGCCCGGGGGCCAGCTCGCGGTCGCCGGCATACGGGCGGTACAGCGGCCCCTCCGGGAAGCATTCCGGCAGGACCTCCCCGCTCCGGGCCAGATCGTACTCCTCCTGCTGGATGAGCACCGGCACGCCGGCGAACGCCGCGAGGCCGCCCGCATGATCGAAGTGCAGGTGCGTGGCCACGACCGCGTCGAGTTCCCGGGGCTGGAGGCCCAGGCGCTCCAGGACCGCCGTGACGTGGTCGCCCTCCTTCATGTCCGGGAGGATCAGGCCCTCGTCCTCGGTCCCCTTGAAGTAGTCCGGGTTGCCCACGCACGAGCGCGGCATGCCGGTATCGACGAGGAACCGCGCGTCGGAGGCCTCCACGAGGTACGTCCAGATCGGCAGGCGGATCATCTGGCCGCGCGGGCGTCGCGGCATGAGCACGGACGCGTCGACGACGCATTCCCCGGCTTTGAGCATGCGCAGGCGGCGGATCACGCGCGACCCTCCTCCCGCTTCTGCCGCTCCGCGGCTTCCTGCAGCGCCTTGAAGGCCTGGCGCGGCGGGTTGAACACGTCCAGCGCGAAGCACCCCTTCTCATACGTGCGGGCCGAGTGCGGCACGTTCGGCGGGATCCAGTAGACGTCGCCCCGGCGACACATCTTCTTCTCGCCGTTGATCTCGAACTCGTACTCCCCGTCGATCACGAGGCCCATCTGCTCCTCCGGGTGGGCGTGCTCCGGCGCCACGGTGTTCGGCTCCATGTAGACGAAGCTCAGCATGAGGTTCTCCCCCCAGACGGGCTTGAGGACGAGCCCCTGGGCGGCGGCGAAGCCGGTGACCTCGTCGAGGTGGAAGAACCTGCCCTTTCGTCCCCGGTCCTGCGCGTCCGCGTCGGTGTTGAAGTAGTTCTGGTTGAACTGGGTCAACTGGAGCAACTCCTTTCTGCGTGCACGGAATGGCGCCGCGCTTGCCAGGCGGTGGAAACGGCCCTGCGGGGATTTCCGCGGCGATTCGCTCTGGACGTGCGGATTCCTGCCGCGGGGCGGAGAGGCCGTGGCATGATGGGGGGGAGACCGGACCCCGCAGCGGGTCCGCCACTGCAGGGAGGCGGATGTCGTGCCAGTCGTGATGCAGCCGGCGAAGACGCATGCGGGCCGCGTGGCGCTCGTCACCGGCGCCAGCTCCGGATTGGGACGCGCCATCGCCGAGGAGCTCGGCGCGCGCGGAGCCGACGTGGTCGTGGCCAGCCGCAATGCGGAGAAGCTGAGGGAGGTCGTCGCGGCCATCGAAGCCTCGGGCGGGCGAGCGATGGCCGTCACCGCGGACATGACGCGGCGCGAGGACGTGGAAGCGGCCGTCGCCGCCACGGTGGAGCGCTTCGGGGCCGTCGACGACGTGCTCTTCAACACCGGCGGGCCGAAGCTCGGGAGCTTCCTCTCTCTCACGGACGAGGACTGGCTCGCCGGGCTGGACGCGACGCTGCTCTCGTTCATCCGCACCGTGAGGGCGGCCGTCCCCGTCCTGCGGGCCGCTCCGGACCGCCCGGCGCACATCGTCGCCATCCTGTCGTCGTCCGTGAAGGAGGGCATCGACAACCTCACGATGTCCAACACCTACCGCCCGGCCATCGCGGCGCTGATCAAGACGCTGGCGAGGGAGCTGGGGCCCCGGCACATCCTCGTCAACGGCGTGGCGCCGGGACGCTTCATGACGGAACGGGTCGTGGAGGTGGACCGCGACGTCGCCGCGCGGCGGGGGATCTCCGTGGAGGCCGCGCGCGCGGAGACCGAGGCGCGCATTCCGCTCGGCCGCTACGGCGATCCGCGGGAGCTGGCGCGGGTCGCGGCGTTCCTGATGGGGCCGGAGAACACCTACGTCACCGGACAGACGCTGCTCGTCGACGGCGGCATGGTGCGCGGCCTCTGAGGCGGCCGGCGGACCCGGGCGATCATGGCCGCACCCGGACCATCGTAGAGTCAATCTCAGGGACGCGATGGCGAGGAGTTGACGGCCACGATCGGGGTCTGGGTCGGCAAGGGCAGCCGCATGGTGCTTCGCCTTCTCGGCCGGCGGGCGACGAGCTTTCCCGGTCACCTGGCGCTCCGGGTGTCCCCTCGGCTCATGCGGCGCCTGGGCCGGCAGCTCCGATCGTGCGTCGTCGTGACGGGCACGAACGGCAAGACGACGACGTCCGTGATGCTGGCCACGATCTTCCGCTCGAGGGGGCCGTGCGTCAACAACGCCTCCGGCGCGAACCTGCGCCAGGGCCTGATGAACGCGCTGATCTCCGCCGCGGACTGGCGCGGCCGCCTGCGGATGGACCGCGCCGTGTTCGAGGTGGACGAGGCCACGTTGCCCCTCGTCGCGCGCGACCTGCCGATCGACTACGTGGCCGTGACGAACGTGTTCCGCGACCAGCTGGACCGGTACGGGGAGATCGACACCGCGCTGCAGCTGATCGTCGACGGCATCCGCCGCACGCGGGCCACGGCCGTCCTCAACGCGGACGATCCTCTCGCCCGCTACATCGGCCTGCGCTGCGGCCGCCCGACCGTCTACTACGGGATGTCCCGCCAGTCCGCGCGCCCGCCGGATCGGGAGCAGACGAGGGACGGCGAGTCCTGCCTGCGCTGCGGCCACCGCCTCCGGTACGACGGCTACTTCTATGGCCAGCTCGGCCTCTATTGGTGCGGCCACTGCAACTTCGCGCGGCCGCCGCTCGATTTCACCGGCCACTACGACGGCAAGTCCCTCCACGTGGTGGAGGGGCGCGCGGGCGCCGCGTCGTTCGACCTCCCGGTGCGCGGGCTGTTCAACGCCTACAACGCCCTCTGCGCGATCGCAGTGGCGCGGCTCAACGGTTTCCGCACCGAGGAGATCACCGCGGCGCTGCGCCGCTACCGGGGGCCGATCGGCCGCATGCAGGTCTTTCCCACCGAGCCGGTCGCCATCCTGAGCCTCATCAAGAACCCCACCGGCTGCGACTCGATCCTGCAGGCGATATGCCGCGAGCCGGGCCCGAAGGTGCTGTGCGTCGCCATCAACGATCGCGCCGCGGACGGTCGAGACGTATCCTGGTTGTGGGATGCCGATTGGGAACTCGTCCCCGAGAGGGGCGGCGTCTTACGATGCGTCACGACGGGCACCCGTGCCGAGGACATGGCGGTGCGCCTGAAGTACGCAGGCTACCCGACCCGCCAGATCGAGACGACGCCCGACCTGGAGGAGGGGATCCGCCGGGCGCTGCGCGCAGCGAGGACGCTCGGCTCCCTGCCGGTGTACGTGCTGACGACGTACACGGCACTGTACGGGGCGGCGCGAGTGCTGGAACAGCTGTCCGAGCGGGAGTCCCGTTCGCCGGACCACCCGTAGCCGCCCGCGATCGCCGGATGCAGAAGACGCTTCGCATCGCTCACCTCTACCCCGACGTCCTCAACCTCTACGCGGACCGCGGCAACGTCCAGACGCTCCTCCGGCGCTGCGAGTGGCGCGGGCTTCGCGCCCACGTCACATGCGTGCGGCGCAACGACGAGCTCCGCCTGAAGGACTACCACCTGGTGTTGATCGGGGGCGGCTCCGACCGCGAGCAGGCGCTGGTCGCCGAGGAACTCCGCCGGCACCGCTGGGAGTTCAAGGCGGCGGTGGAGGACGGCCTGCCGGTGCTGGCCATCTGCGGCGGCTACCAGCTGCTCGGCGAGTTCTACCAGCTCCCGGACGGGACGAAGGTGGCCGGAATGGAGCTTCTCGATCTCGTCACCACCGCCGGCAGGCCGCGGCTGATCGGGAACATCGCCATTGAGTCGCCCGAGGTGGGCACGGTCGTCGGCTTCGAGAACCACGGCGGGCGCACCGTTCACCGGCACGCCCCCCTGGGCGCCGTGCTGAGCGGCCACGGCAACAACGGCCGCGACGGCCAGGAGGGCGTGCGGTACAAGAACGTCATCGGCACCTACATCCACGGGCCCCTTCTGCCCAAAAACCCGCGCCTCGCCGACTTCGTCCTGGGACTCGCGGCCGCGTACGCGGGGTTGGCCGTCGAGTTCCGCCCGCTCGACGACGAGATCGAGTGGGCCGCCCACCGCGCGTTCCTGACGCGGCACGTCGGCATCAAGGCGTCGTCATGACGCATTGAGGCCGATGCGGCAGGATCGCGGGAGAGACGGCGGGACAGAAAAAGCCCGGTCCGGCGGGCCGGACCGGGCTGGGTCTTCCGTCACTGGCAGCCGGCGTCCGGGTTGAGCGACTGCGCCGGCACGACCGTGCCCGTGTAGTGTTGCAGGATGTAGTCCTTGACCTCCGGCGTCACGAGGGCTTTCGCCAGCTCGCACAGGGCCGGCTTGCCCTTGTCCTCCGCGCGGACGGCCAGCACGTTCGCGAAGGGCGACTCCGCCCCCTCCTGGACAAGAGGCTTCGGATCCTTCAGGATGCCGGCCTCCTTCGCCTCGAGCACGTAGTTCCCGTTGATCGCGGCCGCCGCCAGGTCGTCGAGCGAGCGCGGCAGCAGCTCCGGCTGGATCTCCTCGAACTTCAGGTGCTTCGGGTTGGCGACGACGTCGTCCACGGTGCTCGTGTAGGAGCCGCCGTCCTTGAGCTGGATCAGCCCCGCGGTCTGCAGCAGGAGCAGCGCGCGGGAGACGGACGTGGGCGAGTTGGGGATGCCGATCGCGTCGCCGTCCTTGAGCTGGTCCAGGCTGCTGATCTTCTTGGAGTAGACGCCCATCGGCTCGATGTGCACCTTGGCGAGCCAGATCAGGTTCGTCCCGTGGTGCTGGTTCCAGTCGTCGAGGTACGGCACGTGCTGGAAGTAGTTGGCGTCGATGTCGCCGGCGGACAGCGCCTCGTTGGGCGCGATGTAGTCCTCGAACTCCTTGACCTCGATGTCGATGCCCTTCTTCGCGAGCATGGGCTTGACGACGTCGTTGAGGATCTCCGCGTGCGGCGTCGGCACGGCGCCCACGACGAGATGCACGTGCTGGCCGCCGTCGGACGGGCCGGGCTCTGACGCCCGCGAGTCCCCGGACGCGGGCGCGGGTCCGCAACCGGCGAAGAGCAGGACGGCGACGGAAAGGAGCGTGATGATTCGCTTCATGCGATGGACCTCCTGGCACGGATGTGGTTGGACAGCGTCTCGCCGATGAACTGGATCAACTGCACCATGGCGACGAGCAGCACGATGGCGCCCAGCAGGATGTCGGCGCGGTATCGCTGGTAGCCCGCGCGGTAGCCGAGATCCCCGAGGCCCCCGCCCCCGATGGCGCCGGCGATGGCGGAGAACTCCACGAGGCTCACCGTCGTGATCGTGATGCCCAGCACCAGCGAGGGCAACGCCTCGGGCAGGAGCACCTTGCGCACCATCTGCCAGGGGGTGGCCCCCATGGAGATGGCGGCCGTGATCACGCCGGGGTCGACTTCGAGAAGCGATTGCTCCACCATGCGCGCGACGAAGGGCGTCGCCCCGATCGTCATCGGGACGATGGCGGCCTGGGTGCCGATCGCGGTGCCCACGACGAGGCGCGTCAGCGGGAACAGGGCGACCATCAGGATGAGGAACGGCACCGACCGCGCGGTGTTGATGACGATGCCCAGCGCCCGCTGCAGGACGGGCACGGGCATGACGTGCCCCGGGCGCGTGATGACGACGAGCACGCCGAGGGGGACGCCCAGCAGGGTGGCGAACAGGGCGCTTGCGCCGACCATGTCGAGCGTTTCGACGGTCGCCTGCGCGAGCTTGGGCAGCAGGTCGGGGTTCACGCGATGGCACCGCCTTCCTGCTGCCGGTAGGCCGCCACGATGCGCCGCGCGGCCTCGGAGCGGGTCTCTTCGATCACCTGTGCCACCGGCCCGACTTCCGCCACCCGCCCGTCGGCGAGCACGGCCACGCGGTGGCAGACGGATTTCACCACGGAAAGCTCGTGCGTGATGATCACGATCGTCAGGCCGAAGCGGCGGTTGATCTCTGCCAGCAGGTCGAGGATCTGCCGCGTGGTGACCGGATCCAGCGCGGACGTCGGCTCGTCGCAGAGCAGCACCTTCGGACGGGCCGCGAGGGCGCGCGCGATCCCCACGCGCTGCTGCTGGCCGCCGCTCAGCTGGCCGGGGTACGCGTCGGCCTTGTCCGCAAGGCCGACCAGCCCGAGCAGCTCGGCCACGCGCCGGCGGATGGCGTCGCGCTTCCAGCCCAGGATCTCGAGCGGAAGGGCGACGTTGCCGGCGGCCGTGCGCGAACTCAGCAGGTTGAACTGCTGGAACACCATGCCGATCTCTTGCCGGGCAGCGCGCAGGGCGCGCCGGGAGAGGCTGGAGAGCTCGCGGCCGTCGATGACGATGCGGCCGCGATCGGGGCGCTCGAGCAGGTTCAGGCAGCGCACGAGCGTGCTCTTGCCGGCGCCGGAAAGGCCGATGATGCCGAAGATCTCGCCGGCCTCGACCTGCAGGTCCACGCCGCGTAGGGCCGGCGTCTCGCGGCCGTCGCCGCGGTAGGTCTTGTGCAGGTTCTCGATCGTGATCACGCATGGACCACCTCCTCGTGGAAAGTCGCCGCGGGGAGGGGCCATGAAAAACGCCCCTCCGAGTGACAGAGGGGCGCCAGAAGTCCAAGTCGCTCCTCTTATCTCTCAGAGCCGAGCTCTGCAGGATTTGGCACCTTTCCCGCGCCGCCCAGAGCGCGGGGAGGTTGCCGGGCTTCATCGGGCCAGTCCCTCAGCCATCTCTTGATAAGAGTCGGTCTTCAGTTGTCGCGGCACTGGACGCAATTTTAGGAACGGGGACGCCCCGCGTCAACGGCCAGGAACTGGCAGGACGAAGCTCAGTTTCGGAATCCCGCCCGCACGGTCCCCCTCGATGGGATAGACTAAGCCCATTGGAGTTCTAGGAGGCATC
>JADGHN010000064.1 GCA_019683875.1 Clostridia bacterium | reverse complement strand
CCGGGTGGCAGCGCGGCCGATCTCGGCGGCGCAGCCGGGACGGTGGGTCGCCGGCCGCGGGCCGCGTGCGATCGCGACCGGGCCCCTGGGCCTGCCCCGGTGGGCGTGGCAAAGCGCAGCCGCGGCCGCCGTGTTCCTCGCCGTCTTTTCCGCCGGGCGGGCGATGCCCGAGGCGCCGTGGCTGCGGGCGCTCGAACGGGCGCTGGGGCAGGACACCATCGTCGACTGGGCGCGGGCCGTGGCGCGGCTGGCGCCCGGCGGGCCGCTGGCCGGGCCGGACGCGCTGCCCGTGGGAGGGCCGCCGGCCGCGGGCACGCCGCCGGTGTTGCCGACCGGCCTCGGCGAACTGCGCCGGCCGCTGGACGGTGAGGCCGCGTCGTGGTTCGGCTTCCGCCAGATCGGCGGAAAGCCGCAGTATCACACGGGCCTCGACATCGCCGGCCGGCCGGGCGATCCCGTGCGGGTCGTGGCCGCGGGGACGGTCGCGTCCGTGGGCCGTTCGCCCGACGGCGCCGGCATCATGGTCGTCGTCCGGCACGCCGGCCCCTGGAGCACCGCCTATGTCCACCTGTCCGCAGCGAACGTGCGCGTGGGCGACACCGTGAAAGCCGGCGACATCCTCGGCCCCCTCGGCGCCTTCGCCGACCCCGGCAGCGGAGCGACGGCCGCTCTGCACTTCGAGTTGCGCGACGACGGCCACCCGGTCGATCCGGCCCCCTACCTCGGCCTCGTGCCGGCGAACGGCACCTGATCCCCGCATGATCGCCCTGCGCATCGCGGGGACGCGCGTGACGCTGAACCTCTGGGTCCCCGTCGCGCTCGCCGGCGCGTACGCGCTCGGGCTCGGGCCGGAGGCCGCGCTCGTCGCGCTGGCGCTGGCCACGCACGAGCTTGCGCACATCGTCGTCGCGGCCGCATATGAGCTGGACGTCGACGAGGTGGAGATCCTCCCGTTCGGCGGCCGCGCGCGCGTCGTCGGGCTGGAGCTGGCGGACCCGGGCGTCGAGGCGATGGTTGCCCTGGCCGGGCCGCTGAACAACCTCGTTCTGTACGCGGTGAGCGTCGAGCTCGGTCCGCGCCTGCCGCTGGACCCGCACCTGCTCCGGGTCTTTGCGGGGGCCAACCTGTCCCTGGCGCTCTTCAACCTGGTCCCGGGGCTGCCCCTCGACGGCGGGCGCGTGCTCAAGGCGCTCTTGGAGCCGACGCGCGGCGCGAGCGCGGCTGCGGCTGCCGCCGCGAAGGTCGGCCGCGCCGCGGCCGTGGCGATGTGCGGCGCCGGCGTGGCACTGGCGGGGTTCGGGCTGGCTGTGCCCGGCGTCTTCGTCCTCGCGTACCTCGTGTGGACGCGGGCCGTGCCCGAGCGGTGGGAGGCGGCGATGGCCGAACAACGACGAAGGCTGAGACGAGGCGACGTCCTGCGACGGCACGGGGTGCTGCCCGTGCGCACCCTCGCGGCGCATCCCGACGTGACCCTGGGACAGCTGGCGCGCCGGCTGGCCCCGCGGCGCGTGCACGTCATCGTGGTGGCCGGCCGGGATCTCGAGGTGCTGGGCGTCGTCGACGAGCAAGCGCTCCTCGAGGGCCTGCGCACGCTGGGCCCTCGCGCGACCGTCGCCGAACTCATCCGGCGCTAGCGGCCGCCGGGCGCGCCGGGCGGCGCGCTCAGGCCGGGGAAGTCGCGCGCGACTGCGCCGGAGCGGTCCGGTATAATGGTGACGATTGATGAGATTTCTGCTGATTTTTGAGATTTACGCCATTTCGTAGGAGTTGAGCGCGTTGGATCGCGAGATCGTGATCAGCGCGGAGGGTGAGGAGCCCCGCGTCGCGATCGTCGAAGACGGGCAGCTCGTCGAAATTTACATCGAACGTCCCCTGACGCAGCGCATTGTCGGCAACATCTACAAGGGCCGCGTGGAGAACGTCCTCCCCGGCATGCAGGCCGCGTTCGTCAACATCGGCCTCGACCGCAACGCCTTCCTCTTCGTCGACGACGCCCAGCCTGGCCGCATCGAGGACGAGGAGGACGGCGCGGAAGAGAGCCAGGCGTCGCCGCCGCCGAACGGGCGCCCGCGCTCCATCACCGAGCTTGTCCACGAGGGCCAGGAAGTGATCGTCCAGATCGCGAAGGAGCCCACCGGGACCAAGGGCGCCCGCGTGACGCGCAACCTGACCATTCCCGGCCGCTTTCTCGTGCTCATGCCCACCGCGGACTATGTCGGCGTGTCCCGCCGCATCCAGAGCGAGGAGGAGCGGGAGCGCCTGAAGCAGATCGCCTATCGGATCAAGTCCAAGGGCCTCGGCGTGATCGTCCGCACCGTCGCCGAAGGCCGTTCGGAAGAGGAGCTCCGCCAGGACTGGAAGTACCTCAAGCAGGCGTGGAACGAGGTGCGCGCCAAGAGCAAGCGGCTGCCGGCGCCCGCGCTCCTCTACAAGGACCTTTCGCTCGTCCAGCGCACGATGCGCGACCAGCTCAACGAGCACGTCACGCGGATCGTCGTCGAAGGCCGCGAGGAATTCGAGCGGCTCACGCGGTTTCTCGACGAGTTCGCGCCCGAATACCGCGACCGCCTGGAGCTGTACCCGCCGAACAAGTCGCAGTCGCTCTTCGGCTTCTACGGCGTGGAGGAGGAGATCGAAAAAGCGCTGAACCGCCGCGTGTGGCTGAAGAGCGGCGGGTACCTGGTGATCGACCAGACCGAGGCGCTCACGGCGATCGACGTCAACACGGGCAAGTACGTCGGCAACACGAGCGACCTGCAGGACACCGTCTTCAAGACGAACATGGAGGCGGCGAAGGAGATCGCGCGGCAGCTGCGCCTCCGCGACATCGGCGGCATCATCGTCGTCGATTTCATCGACATGGAGGTGGCGGAGCACCGCAAGAAGGTCGTGGAAACGCTGGTGGAGGCGACGCGTTACGACCACGCCAAGCCCACCGTGCTCGGCCTCACGCAGCTGGGCCTCGTGGAGATGACGCGGAAGAAGGGGCGCCAGAGCCTGCGCGACCTGCTGACCAAGCCGTGCCCGTACTGTGACGGGCGCGGCCGCGTGATGAACGAGGAGACGGCCTCGCGCCGCGTGCGCCGGGAGATCCGCAGGATTCTCCGCAACTCGGACGGCGAGGCCATCCTCGTCGAGGTGCACCCGTCCGTCGCGGCGCTGCTCATCGGCGCCGGCGGCGTCAACCTGCGGGAACTGGAGCGCGAGACCGGCCGGACGATCTACATTCGCGGGTCGGAGAGCTGCCACATCGAGGACATGAACCTGCGAGCGCTCGGCGACCGCGCCTCCGTGGAGGCCAAGGCCCTGCCGGTGAAGGTCGGCCAGCGGCTCGAGATCAAAGTCGAGGAGCCGCACGTGACGAACGCCGCGGACGGCATCGCGCGCATCGAAGGGTACGTCGTCGACATCGAAGGCGGCGGCAAGCGCGTGGGTGAGCGGCTGCTCGTCGAGGTCACGAAGGTGTTCCGCACCTACTGCAAGGCGCGCATTCTCGACAGCGCCCCGGGGAACGCAGCGCCCGGGAACCCGCCGGCGCCGCGACCGGCCGCCGGGCCCGGGCGCGGCGCGCAGGAAGCGGGAGCCTGAGCCGCCCGTCAGAAGCCCCAGAGGCCCGTCATCGCGGCGCGCAGGGAGACGGCCCACAGCGCGAAGCCAAGGAAGGCGGCGGTGCGCGGCTCGTGCAGCGGGTGGCCGGCCTCGGCGTAACGGCGGCGCAACCGGCCGCCGGGCCGCAGGGATTCCGCAAGCCCCGCGCCGATAAAGAGGATCGCGCCGTACATGACGTGGAGCGGCGTCGGCGGCCGCATCCCCGCGGCGTACATGGCGATGCCGAACACGGCCTGCAGGGCGAGCAGGGCCGCGACGGCGCGCAGGTACCACCAGTACGCGACGGCGACCCGCGGCCGGCGCAGCAGCCAGGCGCCGACGCCCCAGACCATGGCGACGAAATAGCCGGCGACGACGAGGTATGCGAGAGACAGGTGAATGGCGTTCATACCAGATTCATTTGACCACGAACGGGCGAGTCGCGCCACATTGGAGTCGGCGATCGTTGACGGTCGCCGCGCGCTCTGTTAACATTCACACTTGTGGATTTGTCGCTCGCGGGCGACGCTGTGAGCGTTCAGGAGGTTTCGGATGTACGCCATCATTGAAACCGGCGGGAAGCAGTACCGCGTGCGCGAGGGCGAGGTCCTGCGCGTGGAGCGCCTGCACGCCGAACCCGACAGCGAGGTCACGTTCGACCGCGTTCTCGCCGTCGGCGAAGGCGCGGAGCTGCGCGTGGGCACGCCCACGGTGGAGGGGGCGCGCGTCGTCGGGCGCGTCGTCGGCCACGGGCGGGATCGCAAGATCATCGTCTTCAAGTACAAGCCCAAGGTGAACTATCGCCGCAAGAAGGGCCACCGGCAGGCGTTCACCACCGTGCGCATCGACCGCATCGAGGGTTGAGCATGCTGCGGGCCGTCGTGCGGCGCGATGCCGCCGGCCGGATCCGCGAGTTGCACGTGCGCGGCCACGCGAACTTCGGCAGCTACGGCAACGACATCGTCTGCGCGGCCGTCTCGGCGCTCTCGCAGACGGCGCCGCTCGGCCTGGAACGCGTCGGCGCGCGGTTCGCGCACGACCAGCGCCCGGGCGCGCTGAGGCTCGTCGTCCCGGAGCAGCCGGACGCGCATGTGGACGCGCGCGCGCAGGACGTGCTGGAGACGATCGTGGCCGGGTTGGCCGCCATCGCTCGGGACTATGGAAACCATTTCCGTCTTGAGGACCGCGCGGGCGTGCGCGGCGCCGGCCGTGAGCCGGATCGAGGCGCCCGCCGGGGAAAGGGTGAAGACCATGCGCCAGTTTGACCTGCAACTGTTCGCCCACAAGAAGGGCGGCGGCAGCACGCGCAACGGGCGTGACAGCAACTCCAAGCGCCTCGGCGTCAAGCGCTTTGACGGCCAGGTGGTGACGGCCGGCAGCATCATTGTCCGGCAGCGCGGCACGCGTTTCCATCCGGGGCGGAACGTCGGCCGGGGCGGCGACGACACCCTGTTCGCGCTCGTCGACGGCATCGTCCGCTTCGACGGAAATGGCCACCGCAAGCGCGTGCACGTCGAACCTCTGTCCGTCGCGGCGGAGTGAACGGATGACCGCGTTCTCTTCGGGCGGCCTTGGCGGGCCGCCTTCTTTCTGCATTCGGGAAAGGTCGGACCATGGTGTGGCAGGACGCTGACATTCGCCTGTTGTCGGCCGTGTGGCGACACGACACGGCGAATGTGCTGCAAGTCGTCAGCGGGTGGTTGCAGATCGGCGAGCCGGCGCGGGCGGCCAGCCTCTTGCGCGCGTTCACGGACGATCTCTCGGCGGAAGGTCGCGCGCTGAACCGGTGCCCGGACTGGCTCGCGGCCGCGCTCGTCTGGACGGCAGCCACGGCCCGCACGGAGGGCACGGTGTGCCGCGTGCGGGGCGGCGACCGGGCTCCGGACGACCTTCCCGACTCCGAGCGCCGCGGCGTCCTCGACCTTCTGCGCGCCTGCCGTGAAGCGGCGGCGGCCACGGGCGCGGAACCGCCTCAACTCGTCCTGTCCGCAGGCTTGCCGGACGGGGACCTGGTCTGCGAGATCTGGTCGATGACGGGCGAGGCGGCATTCCGGCGCTTGGCGCCGGTCATGGCGGCGCTGGCCGGGAAGGTCGACGTCCAGCTCGAACCGGATGTCGAACTGGAGGACGGCGCGCGCGGCACCCGCATTCGCAGCCGCTGGTCGGTGATAAGCTAACGCCATGTTCGTCGACCGCGCCATCATTCGCGTCAAAGCCGGAGACGGCGGCCACGGCGCCCTCTCGTTCCGGCGCGAGAAATACGTCCCCTACGGCGGGCCGGACGGCGGGGACGGCGGCCGCGGCGGCGACGTCATCCTGCGCGCGGACGCGCGCCTCAACACCCTCTTCGAATTCCGCCATCGTCGCCTCCTCAAGGCCGCGCGCGGCCGCAACGGCCAAGGCAGCAACAAGCGCGGCGCGGACGGCGAGGATCTCATCGTCCCGGTCCCCGTGGGAACGCTCGTCTACGATGACGAAACGGGCGCGCTTCTCGCCGACCTCGTCGAGGACGGGGCGGAGGCGGTCGTGGCGAAGGGCGGCCGCGGCGGCCGGGGCAACGCGCGCTTCGTGTCGAGCGTGCGGCAGGCGCCGCGCATCGCGGAACGCGGCGAGCCGGGCGAGGAGCGCGTGATCCGCCTGGAGCTGAAGCTCCTCGCCGACGTGGGCCTCGTCGGCTTCCCGAATGCGGGCAAGTCCACGCTGTTGTCCGTCGTCAGCGCGGCGAGGCCCAAAGTGGCCGACTACCCGTTCACGACGCTGACCCCCCACCTGGGCGTGGTCGGTTGGTCCGGCGGCAGCTTCGTGATGGCGGACATCCCGGGCCTCATCGAGGGAGCGCACCAGGGCGCGGGCCTGGGGGACGAGTTCCTGCGGCATGTGGAGCGCTGCCGCCTGCTCCTGCATCTCGTCGACGCCGCCGCCACGGAGGGGCGCGACCCGGTCGACGCCCTGCACGCCATCGACGCGGAGCTGCGCGCGTACCGCGCGGAACTCGCGGAGCGGCCCCAGTGGATCGTCGCCACAAAGGCGGACATTCCCGACGCCGAGGACGGCATCCGTCGCCTGAAGGCGGAGGCGGAGCGGCTCGGCCGCCGTTTCTTCTCGATTTCCGCCGTGACGGGGCGCGGCGTCCGCGAGCTGGTGGAGGCGGCCGGCCAGGCGCTGCTTGAGTTGCCGAAGCCGAACGTCGCTCCCGAGCAGCCGTTCGTGCTGCGCGACGTGGACGACGAGACGGCGATCTTCGTCGAGCGGCTCGACGACGGCACGTGGGTGGTCCGTGGCCGTCGCGTGGAGCGCGCGGTCGCGATGACGGATCTCGACAATCGCGAGGCGCTTCTTTATCTTCAGCGCAGGCTCGAGCGCTGGGGCGTCGAATCCGCGCTGAAAAAGGCGGGAGCGCAACCGGGCGACACCGTCCGCATCGGCGCTTGGGAATTCGTGTGGGAGTAGGTCTGGCCTTGCCATCCATCGGTCTCATGGGCGGCACCTTCGACCCGATCCACCTGGGTCACCTCGTCGCGGCCGACGCCGCGCGCCACGCGCTCGGCCTGGACCGCGTGATCTTCGTCCCCGCCGGACAGCCGCCCCACAAGCCGGGCCGGGACATCACGCCGGCGGAACACCGGTTCGCGATGACGCTCCTCGCCACGCTCGACCATCCGGCGTTCGAGGTGTCGCGGATCGAGTTGGAGCGGCCGGCGCCGTCGTACACCATCGACACGCTGCGCCAGTTCCGGGAGGATCACCCGGACGCGGACCTCTGGTTCATCACGGGCGCGGATGCGATCCTGGAGATCCTCAACTGGCGGGAGCCGCAAGAGCTTCTCGCGCAGGCGCGCTTCGTCGCGGCAACCCGGCCGGGCTACCCGCTGCGGCGCCTGGAGGCGGTGAAGGAAGCCCTCGGCCCCTTCTCGCGGGACCGCATCCGCACGTTGGAAGTGCCCGCCCTGGCCATCGCCTCGCGCGACCTGCGGGAGCGCGTCCGCACCGGACGGCCGATCCGGTATCTCGTGCCGCGCGAAGTCGAAGCGTACATCCACAAGATGGGCCTGTACCGCGATCGTGGCGAAGGCCCTGGCGACGCCGGCGCCGTTCGGCCATAATGAGCCTGTCGACTTACGTCAACTCGCGGGGTGGCCGTGTGCTCAGTCGCGACGAAATCCGTGCCGTTCTGTCGAATCGTCTATCGAGGGAACGTTACGAGCATTCGTTGCGCGTGGCCGAAACGGCCAGGGAACTTGCCGAGCTTCACGGCGTCCAAGCCGAGGCGGCCGAACGCGCCGGCCTTTGGCACGACGCATACAAGGAGCTGCCCGCGGCGGAGCAGATCGCCCGCGCGAGAGAAAAGGGCATCCTGACGCCGGAGTACGAGGCGCACCCGCACCTGTTGCACGGCCCGCTGGCCGCGGCCTGCCTGCCGGACGACTTCGGCGAGACCGACGCAGACGTGTTGCAGGCCGTGCGGTTGCACACCACGGGCGACGCCGGAATGTCCCGGCTCGACATGGTCGTGTACCTCGCGGACCTTTTGGAGCCGGCTCACGATTTTCCCGGCGTCGACCGGCTCCGGGCCAGGGCTCGGGCCTCTTTGGAGGGCGGCATGGTCGCCGCGTTGGAACACACGTTGCAGTACCTCCTGCAGCGTGGCGCGTGGATCGATCCGAAAGCCCTGCGGGCGCGCAACACGCTGCTTCCGTACCGACAAGAGGAGTGAGTTCATCATGGCGCAGCCGGAACCGCTGCCGTCCCGACGCCGGTGGCGGCCCCGACGCCGCTTCTGGTGGTTCACGGGCACATTCCTGCTGGCCGTGCTTCTGGCCGTCACGGCCGGTTTCGGCTGGCTCTATTCGGTGATCACCGTGCCGAAGTCGGGCGGTGACCCGGGCGTGGACCCCGTGAGCGCCACGCCGCCCCCGGACCGCCGGATCAACGTCGTGATCATGGGGCACGACGTCGAAGTGATCCGCGGCCACCGTCAAGCCACGCGGACGGACACGATCATGGTGGCGAGCTTCGACCCGCTGTACCACGAGGTCGACATCCTCTCGATCCCGCGCGATACCCGGGTGCAGATTCCCGGGCGCCGCGGCTACGACAAGATCAACGCCGCCCACGCGTACGGCGGGCCGGATCTCACGGTGCAGACCGTGAGCGAGTTCCTCGGCGTGCCCATCGACGGCTACGTCGACGTCGGCGTGGAAGGGTTCCAGAAGATGGTCGACATCCTCGGCGGGGTCGACGTCTACGTGCCCTACAACATGAACTACGACGATCCCGTCCAGGACTTGCACATCCACATCCCGAAGGGGAACCAGCACCTCGACGGGTACCAGGCGATGGGCTTCGTGCGCGAGCGCTACCACGACCCGCGCGGAGACTTCGGCCGGATGGACCGCCAGCACGAGTTCATCCGCGCCATGGTCCAGAAGATGATGGAACCCGGATCCTGGCCGCGCGTGCCGAAGCTCATGGTGACCCTCGCCCGGTACGTCCGCACGAACCTTGACGCGTCGACCATGATGAAGCTCGCCGAAATCGGGCACTCGGCGGGTTCGGACGGGCTCGTGATGACCACGCTGCCCACCAAGGACCTGTGGAAGAACGGCGTCTCCTACCAAGAGGCCGACGCCGCCACGCTGAAGAAGTACGTGGACCGGTACGTGCGGGGCATCGATCCGGAACGGAACGCCGCCGTGGCGGTGCGGGTGCTGAACGGGACGGCGACGCCGCGGCTTGCGGCGTCCTGGGCCGAGGTGCTGCGGGGCATGGGGTACGACGTCGTCGCGGTGGGCAACGCCGCCAGCGCGGATCACCGCCAGACGGCGATCTACGCGAAGGAGCCGGGTTCGGTCGAAGCGAAGGCGTTGCTGCGCGTGCTGAGCGACAGGTGGCCCGGCGTGCAGTTGTATCCCGCCTCGGCGCTCGACCGCGCCGACCGGACGTCGCCCGCGCCGAGCGAGGGTTCCGAGGCGGCGCAGTGGACGGTGACCATCGTTCTTGGGCAGGATGTGAGCGGCGCGGCGGGCGCGTCGGCCAGCCGCTGACACATGGGTAGACTGTCTCAGGGGGTGTCGCCTTCGTTGGATGCCCGGCACGCGGCGGAACGGGTCGCCCAGCTGGCAGCCGACAAGAAAGCGAAGGACGTCGTGGTGCTCGACATGTCGGCCGTCACCATCGTCGCCGACTATTTCGTCATCGCCAGCGCGGGGAACCCGACGCATGCCCGCGCCGTGGCCGACGCGGTCGCCGAGGCCATGAGCGCAGCCGGCCAGCCGTTCCGGCACCAGGAGGGCTATCGCGAGGGCCGCTGGATCCTGCAGGATTACGGCGGCGTGCTGTTCCACTGCTTCCTCGAAGACGTGCGCCGGGCGTTCGACCTGGAACGCCTGTGGGGCGACGCCCAGCGCGTGGCCGTGTTGCCTTGACCGCGCTTCGCGCCGCCCCGTATAATGAACCGCGTCAAACGCAGATCGCGGCGATGCGCGGGAGTAGTACGCCGCAAGGCGCCCTGAGCGAGCCGGGAACCGGTGAGAGCCCGGCGGCGGTCCTCGGCGGAACTCGCCCGCAAGCCCCGCAGGTGAAGCACGGGCGCGGCGCGCTCGTGCCAGCCGCGGCGTGGAGCCCGCGTTACGGGCTGGAGAGCGGATAAGGCTCAAAGTTTTCGTGGGGGTATAGCTCAGTTGGGAGAGCGCGTGAATGGCATTCACGAGGCCAGGGGTTCGAATCCCCTTACCTCCACCAAGTTTTTGCCGTAGGCGCAAAGCCGAGGCGAGCTTTATCAATTAGGGTGGTACCACGGGCGCGGGCCCCGCCCCGAACGGACGGGGCCCCCCCCCGTTAGTAGCGCCGCGCCGGGGGGGCGGCCCC
>JADGHN010000063.1 GCA_019683875.1 Clostridia bacterium | reverse complement strand
GGATTCCGCCGCCTGCCGCTGGACGCCCAAGCCTATTACGAGCTCCTGGCCACGTATCCCGTCGAGCAGCAGAGCCATCTCGTCTTCCAGACCTTTCTCCGCAAGTACGGTTGGGAGGGCCTGTCAAAGCTTTTGACCGTGCAGGAGGAAGAATACGTCGACACGGAGACGGCGTTCCCGAAGGTCTTCGGCGTGTCCGAGGACGCCTTCCTCCGGCAGGCCGAGGAGGCGCTCCGGGAACAGTTACATCTGCGATAGCGGCAGGGGACTCCATTCTTTGGGCGAGGACATCACGATGGTGGTCCGCGTGCGTTGCACGCCGGGCAGCGTCTTGAGCACTTCCATGATGAATGTCTCAAGGTGGGTCGTGTCCGGGACCGTGACTTTCAGCAAGTAGGAGTCGTCCCCGGTGACGTGATGGCACTCCAGCACCTCAGGACGTCCGGCGATGGCCGCGAGGAATCCCGGGTAGTACTCCGGGGCGCTGATCGTCACGGCCACGAAGGCCATCAGGCCGAAACCCCAGCGAGCGGGATTGAGGTGCGCGTGATACCCCTGGATCCAGCCCATGCGTTCGAGCTTGCGCACGCGCTCCGCCACGGCCGGACCGGTCAGGCCGACGGCCCGGCCCAGCTCGCTCCAGGAGGCGCGAGCGTCGCGCTGCAGGTGATCCGCGAGGTACCGATCGATGTCGTCCATATTCAGCCCCTCGACGTGTGTATGCTAGCATGGAACAGGTACATCGGAGCGCACGGGAGGAGGGCGAGTCATGATCTTCGTCATCACCGAGCCCTGCATCGGGGTCAAGGACGCCAGCTGCGTGGAGGTTTGCCCGGTCAACTGCATCTACGAAGGGGAAGACCAGTACTACATCAACCCTGACGAGTGCATCGGCTGCAGCCTCTGCACCACGGCCTGCCCGGTGGAAGCGATTTACGACGAGGACGAAGTGCCGGAGAAGTGGCGCCACTACATTGAGAAGAACCGGGCCTTCTTCCAGAAGTAGGTCCGCCCTCCCCGGAAGCAAGCCTTGGGAACGCGAAAGCCCTCGGTGGGCGGCGCCGCCCGCCGAGGGCTCCTTCGTTCGTCATCCGTCACCGCGTGGCCGGCACCTTTTTCTCGACGAGCTTGTACAGGGCCGAGGCGATCGCCTTGTGCTCGCTCTCGTTGCTGACGTCCCACATTTCTTTCAGCAGGCGCTGTTCGGGGCTTTTCGGGTCGTAGTTCTTCGCCAGCCAGTCGCCCACCCTGGTCGCCTGGTTCGCGATCTCACTCGCCGACATCCCCGTCGCCTTCGCCACTTCAACCTTCTGCTTGAGTTCCGTGAGAAAGTTCTCAAAAGAATCGGTCAGCGTCACGCGACGCACCTCCCCCAGATCGGTCTGCGGTTAGCATGACGCGCCCGGGACCGTTTCATGCGTCGCGCGCGCGGCGACGGACCGCACGAACGAGGCGACGTCGCGACAAAACCGGTCCATGTGTTCGACCGGCAGGCAGTGGCCGCAGTCCTCGTACTCGACGTAACGCGCGCGAGGCATGAGGCGTGCGGCCTGCCGGCCGTGACGCGCCGGGATCAAGCGGTCCTCGCGGCCCCAGAGGATCAGCGTGGGAACGTCCACGCGTGAGAGGTCCCGCGTGACCGCGGCGCGCCGCTGTCCGAACAGGGCGACGCCCAGCTTTCGCAGCAGCACATGCTGCGTTTCGACGAACCACGCTTGGCGCATCATGTGGATGTGCGTCTCCAGGAACGCGCGCGGCAGCGGCCGGCGCGCCAGCGCGGCGGGCACGCGCACGTACTCGCCGCCGGGCGGCAGGGGCGGCGGCGAGGCCAGAAGCCGCCGGCCCAGGACCGGCACGCCGAGCAGGCGGATGCCCCAGGAGACCTCCCGGCCGAGCGCCGCAGACGCCACGAGCACGAGACTTTCGACGCGGTCGGGCAGGCGCAGCGCGGCGTGCAGGGCGACGCCGCCGCCCAGGGACCACCCGAGGAGATGCGTCCGCCGGACGCCCGCCGCGTCCAACACGGCGGCGACGTACGCCGCGGCGTCCTCCGGCCGGTGAAGCACGTCCCGGGTCGGGGGAGGCGGCGTCTCGCCGAGTCCGGGCAGGTCGAACGCGAGGCAGCGCAGGCCTTCCTGGGCAAGGCACTTCATGGGCTCCACCCACGCGCGCGCGCCGCTGCCGAGCCCGTGGATCAGCGTCAGCACCGGGCCGTCCGCCGGCCCCTCCTCCAGGAGCAACACGGAGGTGTCCCAGACGGGCACTCGACGCTCGATCACTCCGGATCACCCACAAGGATCACCCCATCAGGAAGCGTGAGGTCCGTTCATTCGCTGCCGTCCGTGACGACGACGCGCCAGTTCCCCGGTCGCACCTTCGCGGCCGCCTCCCTCGGCACGGAGACGGTGGCCGGGTCGCCGTCGCTGACGAAGCGCCGCTCGGGGTGCCGGTCGAGCTCGGCGAGCCACGTGTACGGGAACGTGGCCTCGAGCTTGCGCGCCGGGTCCACGACCTGCACGCGCGGCACGCGGTACGGGTCGAACGTCTGCAGGTACGGCGAGGGCGCCGGGTTGGCGCCGACGAGCAGAAAGGCCAGGTTGCGGTAGCGCGTGCCGTCGGCCTCGCCGCTCTTGAGCAGGTCGGGCCGCTTCGGGTAGCCGCCGAACGGCAGGGCCAGCGTGAGCAGCTCGTACCCCGGCACCGCCCGCGCGACGGCGGCCTGGTCCAGCGCCAGCTGCTTCTGCGTCTCCTCCGGCGAGAGGACGTTGAGGTTCTCGTGCGTGTACGTGTGGTTGCCGATCTCGAACCCGAGGGCGGCCAGCAGGCGGAGCTTGATCTCCCCCTGCGCCCGGGGACCGAACGGGCCGGTTCCTGCATTGACGTAGAAGCTGGCGCGCAGCGGCCAGTCCGGGTGCTTTTCGTGGAAGGCGACGAGGATGCCGACGGCGCAGTCGGGATCCAGGCGCTCGACGGCCTCGCGCAGGGTCGCCGGCGGCGCATCCGAGCCGTCGGCCGCCGGCAGGAAGCGGAGCTGGCCTTCGGTGGAGTCGTCGAACGTGAGCACGACCGGCGTGTAGCCGCGCGGCACGTCGATCGTCCCGCGGGCGACGTCCACCATGTTCACCGGCCGGTAGCCCCGTTCGTAGAGGGCCTCAAGATCCTGCCGGAAGCCGTCGGGCGTGCGCGTCCAGCGCCAATCGCGGCTGTCCTTGCTGATGGCGTGGTACATCAGCACCATGATCTGGCCGGCCTCGTTCGGCTGAAGGGGGCCGGGCCGCACCTGGGCGGGCGACGGCGTGAGGCCGAGCGCGCGCAGCGCGTCGGCGTCCGGGGCTGCGCCGTTCTCCTGCGGGCCGGTCTCGCTGGCGGCCGCGGATCCGGGCGCCGACCCGGGCGCCGCCCCCGGCGCGGAGCCGGGTTCGGACCCGCCGCCGGCGGTAGTACCGGGGGAGGGGCCCCCGGCACCGGCCTCGCTGCCGGGCGCGCCCGGCGGCGCGGACGCGGTCCGCCCTGGCGAGGCGGCGAACCACGGCGTGCAGGCCGTGGCGGCGCAGAAGGCGGCGCCAAGGACAAGCGCGATGGCCGATCGGACGAGGGCGGGACGACGCGGTGCGCGCTTCATGCGTTCAGGGCCTCCGAGGCACGAGTGGTCGTCTTGTTGGACGTCTGGCGCTGGGCAAAGTTCGCGGCTGCGAAGGATCGTCCTGCGGCGCGTGGCGAATGACTTCATCCGCCGGCCGGGGCTGCGCCCGGCCGCGTTGGAGAAGGAGGCCCTCATGACGGAATCCATGCTCGGGCGGCGCAGCGCGCCGATCGAACACACCCTGACCGCCGCGGAGATCCGCGCCTACGCGGACGCCGTCGGGGACCCGAACCCCCTGTACCGCGACCCGGACGCGGCGCGCCGCGCCGGTTATCGCGACGTCGTCGCCCCGCCGACGGCCGCCGCCATCTTCATGCTGAAGCCGGTGATGGCGCTGGCGACGGATCCGGAACTGTCGCTGGACGTGGCCCGCCTCGTGCACGGCGACCAGGCGTACGAGTTCGCGCGGCCGCTCGTCGCGGGAGAGCGTCTTGCGGTGACGGGCGAGATCGTCGAGGCCTACGCGCGCGCGGGCCACCTGTTCGTCGTCGTCGCCACGGAAGCGCGGGACGCTGCGGGCGAGGTCGTCGTGCGAGGGCGATCCACGCTCGTCATTCGAGGGGGAGGTTCGCAATGACCGCCATGAACGCTCGACCGCGGTTCGCGGACTTTCCGGTCGGCGCGTCGATCCCGCCGCTGTCCCGCACCGTGACACGCGAGCAGATCGCCGCGTACGCGGAGGCGTCCGGCGACCGGAACCCGATCCACCTCGACGATGCGTTCGCGCGCAGCGTGGGCCTCGACGGCATCATCGCGCACGGGTTGCTCAGCATGGCCTTTCTCGGCACGATGCTCACGGAGTGGCTCGGCGATCCCGCCGCGCTGAAGTCCCTGTACGTCCGCTTCTCCGGGGTGGTCCGACCGGGCGACACCGTCACGTGCTCGGGACAGGTGACGGAGGCGGAAGAGGTGACCGGAGCGGGCGGGGAGCGCGTCGGCCGGCTGCGCCTGTCGCTCTCGGGTGTGAACCAGCGCGGGGAGCGCGTCCTGAGCCGCGGGCAGGCGGTGGTGGAGCTGCCGCTGTAGGCGCCGGGACGCCGAAAGAGGAATCCCGCGGATCCACACATCCTTGGGATTCCTCTTTGGCGAACGCGGCCGGGCCGCTCAACCGGGCGGGGCACATCCCGCCGGATCCGTGGGGCCCGCCACCCGGGGTGGGACCCCGCGGGACTGCGCACCGCCGATTGTGCTAGAGACATATGGCGGGCGCCCCGGATATAGAACTGCGGGCGGAGGTTTTTTCGTGGGCTGTCGATGGCGTTTTCGCCAAAGCGTGCAGGGCGGGGGATCCCTGGCGGGAGCCCTCGTCCAGGACTTTTCTCGCGTTGCGGGGCTGTACCCCGCCCACCCCTTCGCCGCCGAGGCCTACGCGCGCCGCGCGCGCTGGCTGGACGATGGCTGGCCGGAAGCGCACGGCGGCGCCGCGGCCGCGCGCGAGCACAGGGCGGCGCTCGCGCGGGCGCTGGCCGCGTACCAGGAGCGCGCCGGCAACTCGGCGGCGGCGCGGGAGCGCGCGTCGCGGCTGCGCGAGCCGGACGCGGTCGTCGTCGTGACCGGGCAGCAGGCCGGGCTGTTCACGGGGCCGGCGTACACGGCCTACAAGGCCGCGACCGTCGTGAGGCTGGCGGAACGCCTGGAGCGCGAGCTGGGCCGGCCCGTCGTGCCGGTGTTCTGGATCGCCAGCGAGGACCACGACTACGACGAGGCGGCCGCGGTGTCCGGCTTCGACGCGGCCGGTCGCCGCCTGCCGTACCGGCTTCCGCCGGCGCCGGCGCTGCGCTCGGTGGGCACGCTGCCGGTGCCGCCGGCCGCCCGCCGCATGGCGGCGGAGCTCGTCGACGGCGTCGCGCCCGAGGGCTCTCCAGGGCGCGAGTGGGTCGCGGCCGCGGTGGTGTCGTCGCTGGAGCGGTCGCGCACGCTCGGCGAGTGGTTCGCGCGCCAGATGGCGGCGCTCTTCGAGCATGCCGGCCTGGTCCTGCTCGATCCGATGTCGCCGGAGATCCGGCGGCTGGCGTCCGCGCCGCTGGCGGCTCTCATGGCGCGCCCGGAAGCGGTCTCGGAGGCGCTCGCGGAGGGCGAGCGGCGGGTGCGCGCGGCCGGGTTCGCGCCGCAGATGCCGATCGACGAGCGCAGCCTCCACCTCTTTCGCTACGTTCAGGGGCGGCGCCTCGCGCTGGTGCGGGACGGCGACCGCGCGGCGACGCGTCACGGCGAGTGGTCGATCGACCTCGCGCGCCTGCCGGAAGCCATCGCCGCAGAGCCCGAGATGTTCAGCCCGGCGGCGCCGCTGCGGCCGCTGGTGCAGGACTGGCTGCTGCCCACGGTGGCGCAGGTGGGCGGGCCCGGCGAGCTCGCCTACCTGCCGGAAGTGCTTCCTGTGTATGGCGTCGCCGGCTGGCAGCCGCCGGTGTGGACGCCCCGGCTGTCAGCGACGGTCGTCTGGCCGGAGTGGGCGGAACAGGCGGCCCAGTGGGGCGTCGAGGTCGAGACGTTCTTCGATGACGCCGCGTGGCGCGCGCGACTGCAGGCGCGCCTGGCGGAGGTGGACGGCCTGGCCGTCGACGCGCTGTTCGCGGAGGTGCGCGAGGAGATCGAACGCGCGTACGCCCGCGCAATCCGCGCGCTGCGCGAGCGCGTGAGCCCGCACCTGGAGCCGATCGGCCGCGCCAACCTGGACCACGTGCGCCGCCAGCTGGCCTATTTCGAAGGCAAGGCGCGCCAGCACCAGCGGCGCGCGCACCGCGACGAGTGGCGGCGCTGGCAGCGGCTGCGCGACGCGCTCGCGCCGCTCGGGCGTCCACAGGAGCGGGACTACTGCGTGTTCGCGCTCTTCGGGCGGTTCGGCCGCGACGCGTGGCGGGAATTCGTGGAAACGGCGCCTCTGCCGCCGGCGTCCAGCGTGGCGATCGCGGAGACGGTGTAGCGCGGGCCGCGCCGGCCCTGCCGGTTCGAGCTCGTCATCGCGATCGTGTATTGCGACGCGCCAAGCCTCGCTGTTATAATGACGGTTGCCACGTGGCGGCGTAGCTCAGCTGGTCAGAGCATGCGGTTCATACCCGCAGTGTCGGTGGTTCGAATCCACCCGCCGCTACCAAAGATTTCTCGATTTCGCGCCCCGGCCGTGCCGGGGCGTGGCGTTTCCGGCTCGCCCTAAAACTCCATGAACTCCAGGCGGTTGCCGAACGGATCGTCGACGTAGAACCGCCGCACGCCGGGCAGGGCGTCGTCGTCCTGGACCAGGCGGCCTTCCGCCTGCAGCCGCTGGCGCAGCGCGTCGAGCCCGCGCACGCGAAACGCGGGGTGCGCCTTGCGCGCCGGGATGAAATCGGGTTGCACGCCGATGTGCAACTGCTGCGACCCGCAGCGGAACCAGACGCCGCCGCGCGCCTTGAGCGACGCCGGCTTCTCGATCTCCTCCATGCCGAGAAGGCGCCCGTAGAACGCGCGCGCGGCGTCCTCGCACTGCGGCGGCGCGGCGATCTGCACGTGGTCGAGGCCGTCGATGCGGAACGCGGCCGCGTCCATCTCGCCGCGAGATGACGCCTTGTCTTCCATGATCGTCGCCCCCCGGCCGAGCGTACGCGCGCGGTCGCAATGGCGCAAGCCATTGCGGCGGGAGCCTGCATTTGCCGTTGACGACGCGCGTCTCGTTGTGGAAAATGGCTCTGGGCTCGTAGCTCAATTGGCAGAGCAACCGGCTCTTAACCGGTAGGTTCAGGGTTCGACTCCCTGCGAGCCCATTGCCCAAGCGCCCCGTTCCGGGGCGCTTTTTTCGTGCGCGGTTCGCGCCGCCGGCCCGGATCCGCCTCTTCGCCGCGTTCGCACCGGCGCGCGCCGGCGGCCGTCACGGGCGCCCGTCCGCGGCCCCTACAGGAAGAGCATCGTGAAGGGTATAGTGAAAGGGGATCGATTTTCCAAAGATTCGAGGCAAAGGATTGGGGATCATGGCCAACACCTCCCTGGACGAGCTGATCCGCGAGATCGAGACCCGCGAGTGGCTGGAGTCGCTGGACTTCGTCATCCAGAACGAAGGCCCCGAGCGCGTCCGAGAACTCCTCGCCGCGCTGCGCGCGCGGGCGCAGCAGGCCGGCATCGACACTCCCGTCCCGCTGACCACGCCGTACCTCAACACGATTCCGGTCGACCAGCAGCCGGCGTACCCGGGTGACCTGGAGGTCGAGCGGCGCATCGAGAACATCGTGCGCTGGAACGCGGCGGCGATGGTCGTCCGCGCGAACCGGCGCGAGGACGGCATCGGCGGCCATCTCTCCACGTATGCGTCCGCCGCCACGCTGTACGAGGTCGGTTTCAACCACTTCTTCCGCGGGCCCGACCATCCCAGCGGCGGGGACAAGGTCTTCTTCCAGGGCCACGCGTCGCCCGGCATTTACGCGCGCGCCTTCTTGGAAGGCCGCATCACGGAGACGCAATTGGAGAACTTCCGCCGCGAGCTCGCCGAGGGCGGCGGCCTCTCCTCCTACCCGCACCCGTGGCTGATGCCCGGCTTTTGGCAGTTCCCCACGGTGTCGATGGGCCTGGGGCCGCTCATGGCGATCTACCAGGCGCGCTTCGACCGCTACCTTGAGCGTCGCGGCTTCAAGCCCCGAACGGACGCGAAGGTGTGGGCGTTCCTCGGCGACGGGGAAATGGACGAGCCCGAAGCCACCGGCGCGCTGCGCCTGGCGGCAAGGGAGCAGCTCGACAACCTGATCTTCGTCGTCAACTGCAACCTGCAGCGGCTGGACGGGCCGGTGCGCGGGAACAGCAAGGTCGTCCAGGAGCTTGAGGCGCTCTTCCGCGGCGCCGGCTGGCACGTCATCAAGGTGCTCTGGTCCAGCGACTGGGATCCCCTCTTTGAGCGCGATCGCGAAGGGCGGCTCGTCCGGCGGCTGGACGCCGTCCTCGACGGCGAGTTGCAGAAGTACGCCGTCGAAAGCGGCGCGTACATGCGCGAGCGCCTGTTCAACACGCCGGAGCTGCAGGAACTCGTCGCCCATCTCTCCGACGTCCAGCTCAAGCAGATGCGGCGCGGCGGCCACGACCCGGTCAAGGTCTACGCCGCGTACAAGGCGGCGGTGGAACACACCGGATCGCCGGTCGCCATCCTCACCCAGACGGTGAAGGGCTTCCTCTTGGGGGAGAAGGACGAGGCGCGCAACGTCGCCCACGATCGCAAGAAGATGGACGACGACGAGCTTCTCGCGTTCCGCGACCGCCTCGGCCTGCCGCTGACCGACGACCAGGTGCGCGCCGTCGCCTTCTATCGTCCCGCGGACGACAGCCGTGAGGTCACCTACGCGCGGGAGCGCCGCCGGGAACTGGGCGGCAGCCTGCCGCAGCGGCGCGAGTCCATCGAGCTTCTCCCGCCGCCGGACGACGCGGCGTTCGAGGAGTTCAAGGAAGGCAGCGACCGCAAGGTCAGCACCACGATGGCGGCGGTGCGCCTCCTCACGAACCTCCTGCGCGACAAGAACATCGGCGCGCGGATCGTGCCCATCGTCCCCGACGAGGCGCGCACGTTCGGCATGGAGAGCCTCTTCCGGCAGATCGGCATCTACTCGCCGGTCGGCCAGCTGTACGACCCCGTCGACTCGAACACGCTCCTCCCGTACAAGGAGACCGAGAACGGCCAGATGCTGGAGGAGGGCATCACGGAGGACGGCGCGATGGCGTCGTTCATCGCGGCGGGCACGTCGGGCTACACCAACGGCGTCACGGTGGTGCCGTTCTTCTGGTTCTACTCGATGTTCGGGCTCCAGCGCTTCGGCGACCTCGCGTGGGCCGCGGCCGAGCTGCGGACGAAGGGCTTCCTCGTCGGCGGGCTGGCCGGCCGCACGCAGTTGGCCGGCGAAGGCCTGCAGCACCAGGACGGGCACAGCCACCTTCTGGCCTATCCGATCCCGAACCTGAAGGCGTACGACCCCGCGTTCGCGTTTGAGATCGCGGCCATCGTCAAGGACGGGCTGCGGCGCATGTTCGTCGAGGGCGAGGACGTCTTCTACTACTTCACCGTGGGGAACGAGAACTACGTCCAGCAGCCGATGCCCAAGGGCAAGAACGTCGAAGAGGGCATCGTCCGGGGCATGTACCTCTTCCGGAAGTCCGGCCTCAAGAAGCCGGCGCACCGCGCGCAGCTCCTCGGCAGCGGCTCGATCATGAACGAGGTCCTCAAGGCGCAGGAGATGCTTGAGAAGTACGGCGTGGCCGCGGACGTCTGGAGCGTCACGAGCTACAAGGAGCTGTACCGCGACGCCATCGAGACGGAGCGCTGGAACCTCCTGCATCCCGAGGCGAAGCCGAAGGTGCCGTACGTGCGGCAGTTGCTTGAGGACACGGAGGGGCCGATCGTGGCCGCCTCGGACTACGTGAAGGCGCTCCCGGACTCCATCGGCCGGTGGCTGCCGCGGCCGCTCGTGGCGCTGGGCACGGACGGGTTCGGCCGAAGCGAGTCGCGCGCGGCGCTGCGGGCGTTCTTCGAGGTGGACGCGCGCTGGATCACGCACGCGGTGCTGAGCAGCCTCGCCCGCGAGGGGCGGCTGGACGCGGGGGCGGTGCGCAAGGCGATGGACGAGCTCGGCATCGACCCCGAAAAGGCCGATCCGATCAAGAGTTGAGCGCTTCGAGAATCGGGCGCTGCGCAGGCAAATGACGGCGCAGGGGAGTGGACGCTAGGCACATGGCGACGCAATTGAAGCTGCCCAGCCTCGCGGAGGGCGGCAAGACCGGAACGGTGGTCAAGCTCCTCGTCTCGGTCGGCGACCGCGTCGAGGTCGATCAGGGCATCGTCGAGGTGGAGACGGAGAAGGCGGTCGTCGAGGTTCCGGCCACGGTGAGCGGCGTGGTACGGGAGATCCACGTGCGCGAGGGGGACGAGGTGCGGGAGGGCACCCCGCTGATCACCGTCGACGAGGCGGCGGGCCAGGGCGCGGCCGCGAACGATGGAGCGGCGGCGAATGCGGCGGCGGGCGCTCAGGGCGCGGCGGCTCCGGCGTCAGCCGGCGCCACGGGCAACGGCACGGCGGCCGCAGGCGCCGTGCCGGGCGGCGCCGCTGCACCCGCGGGTGCGGTCGCGGCAGCGAGTGCAGCCGCGGCAGCGCCCTCGGC
>JADGHN010000062.1 GCA_019683875.1 Clostridia bacterium | reverse complement strand
GAAGAGGCCGCGGACGGCCAGGAGCCCCGCCCGCCGCCCCGCGAACTCGATCTCCCGCCAGATGACGTCGCAGCTGACCCCGAGGCCGAGACGTTCCCGAAGCCAGTCGCGGTTCAGGTCGAGGCGCCGGTTGACGGGCGTCGGCGCGACCGCGCTCGTGACCATGCGGAGACCCCTCAACCGCGCGGATTGAAGATGGCGGCGACGAGGAAGCCGAAGAGCACGGCCGCCGTGACGCCCATGGCGGTCGCGGCCAGCCCGCCCGTGAACAGGCCGACCCAGCCGGTGCGGGAAGCGTCCTGGATGATCCCCTGGACGAGGGCGTGGCCGAAACCCGGCAGCGGCACGCTGGCACCCGCCCCCGCGAACTGGATGAGCGGTTCATACAGGCCGAGCCCGCTGGCGACGGCACCGAGGATCACGAACAGCACCATCGTGTGCGCCGGCGTCAGCGGCGTGCCGTCGGCCACGATCTGCGCCGCGACGCACAGAAGGCCCCCGACCACAAACGCCCAGACGTAGTCCACGTCGCCGTCCCCCCGTTCACGCCGGTCCGGGTCTCATTCCCCGCCGCCCGGCGCCTCGATCACCACGGCGTGCGCCACGCACGGGATCGCCTCGCCCTGCTGGTAGGTCGTCGGGCTGTGCAGGGCGCCGGTCGCCACCAGCAGGACGCGGCGCAACTCCCCGCTGGCCAGCCGCTTCCAGATGTGGGCCGCCACGGTGGATCCGCTGCACGCCGCGCCGCTGCCCCCCGCGTGCACGTCCTGCCGCTCGCGGTCATAGAGGAGCAGGCCGCAGTCCTCGTGCACGTCGTCGATCCGGTAGCCGCGCTGCGACAGCAGTTCCCGCACGAGCGGCGTGCCCACCGCGGCGAGATCGCCCGTGAGGATCATGTCGTAGTCGTCCGGGGCGCGCCCGGTGTCCCGGAGGTGGGCCTCAATCGTGTCGGCGGCCGCCGGCGCCATCGCGGAGCCCATGTCAAAGGGATCCTTGACCCCGTAGTCGACCACTCGCCCCGGCGTGGCCATCGTCACGCGCGGCCCGTCGCCCCCTCCGCAAAGGAGGAAGGCTGCCCCGGCCGTCGCCGTCCACTGCGCCGTGGGCGGGCGCTGGTTGCCGAACTCCGTGGGAAAGCGGTACTGGCGCTCGGCCGTCTCGTGGTGGCTGGACACGCTGACGAGCGCCCGCCGCGCATACCCGCCGTCGACGGCCATCGCCGCGAGGGTGAGCGCGGCCGTGAGCGTCGCGCACGCGGAGAACAGCCCGAACGTCGGGATGTCGAGATCCCTCGCGGCGAAGCTGGTCGAGACGATCTGGTTGAGGAGATCGCCGCCGAACATGAAGTCGACGTCGTCCGTGCTCCACCCGGCCTTGCGCAGCGCGTGCGCCACGGCGCGCCGCATGAGCTCGCGCTCCGCGCGCTCCCACGACGCCTGGCCGAGCAGGCTGTCCGGATCGACCTCGTCGAACTCGTGGCCGAGGGGTCCCTCGCCTTCCATCCGGCCGCCGACGGCGGCCGCCGCCACGAGGCGCGGTTCCGCGCGAAAGCGGATCGTCCGCTCGCCCACACGGCGGCCCGCTTCCTGCATGGTGGACGGCATCAGCGCGGCCCCCCGTGCACGAGGAACCAGACGAGACCGACGGCGAACGAGACGACGATGCCGTAGACGATGACCGGGCCCGCCACCTGGAACATGCGGGCTCCGACGCCCATCACCCAGCCCTCGCGCTTGTACTCCATCGCCGGCGCCACGATGGAGTTGGCGAAGCCCGTGATCGGCAGCGCCGCGCCCATGCCGGCCAGGCGAACGAGCTCGTCGTACACGCCCAGGCCGGTGAGAAGCGAGCCGATCAACACCATCACCGAGGCCGTCGGCACCGCGGCCTGATCGGCCCGCATCCCCTGGGCCATGAAGAACTTCAGCACCACCTCACCCACGGTGCAGATGGTGCCGCCCACAAGAAAGGCCCAGAAGAGGTTCCGGGCCCAGGGCACCGGCGGCTTGGCCTTCTGCTGCTGCCGCCGGTACGCCTCCGCTTGCGCTTGGCTCGCTCTGGCCATGACCTACCGCTCCCGGTCGACGGCGTAGGCGATCTTCACGTTCGCCTTGTACTCGACAAGCTTGCCGTTCTTCACGTTGGCAGTCAGGTTGTACACTTCGACGCCGGTGATGCCGTCGATGGTCTTCGCCGCCTCCTGCACGGCGTTTTCCACCGCCTGCTGCCAGCCCTGGGGAGAATCGCCGACGAGCTCCAGCACTTTCACGACCTCCACCGACCCTCACCTCCCGCGAGGCTAGAATCTCCACCGTGGAGCGGCGGTATGCGGATCAGCACGGCGCCGCTGGGCGGAGGGGCCGGCGCCGGGCGAGACAGCGCGTGCCAGAGCCACGCGCCGACGAGCAACGCGAGGATCCACAGAAACACGCGTCCGACGCGGCGCGCGAAGCGATCGCGCGCGTGCACCGTCGCCACCCCCGCCGTTAGGATCGACGGAGGCGCCGGGCAGGATACGCCGCGACACGAAGGCGTTACGGCCGCACGGCTTCTCGGAGGCGCTCGAGGATGCGCCGCTCCAGGCGCGAGACGTGCACTTGCGACAGGCCGAGACGGCGGCCGACCTCCGCCTGGGAAAGGCCGCCGAAGTACCGGAGCGCGATCAGGCGCCGCTCGCGATCGTCCAGGCGGGCGAGGATCTCCCGCACGGCGTGGCGCTCGATCCACTCCGCTTCAAACGAGGGTTCCGCCGGCACTTCGGGCGTGACGGCCTCGTCCTCGGGCGCGGGCTCGAGGGACGCGGCCGGCCGTCGCGCGTCGAGCAACTGGGCGAGGTCGCCGCTGTCGACGTCGATCGCGGCGGCCAACTCCCGCAGCGACGGTTCGCGACCCAGCGACTGCGCCAGCTCGCGCGCCGCCGCGCGCGCTCGCTGCGCCAGGCGCGCCGCGCCGCGGCCGACGTGCGCACCGGATTGCAGCCTGTGGAAGCAGGCGCGGACCTCGCCGAGAATGTACGGCACGGCGAAGCTGGAAAAGCGCACGCCCCTTCGCGGGTCGAAGCGGTCGATGGCCTGGATCAGGCCGAGGATGCCCGCCTGGACGAGGTCCTCCGCGTCGCTGGCGCCGGGGAAGCGGCGGACCACGTGATGGACGAGGCCCATGTGACGCGTGACGAGCTCCTCGCGCGCGCTCGCGTCGCCGGCGGCGAGGCGGGCGAAGAGATCCTCGTCGCTCGCGTGCGTCACGCCTGACGCTCCTCGCCGTTCGCCGGCTGAAGCGCGGCCATGCGCGGGCGCTTCGTCATCGTGACGACGGTGCCCGCGCCGGGCTGCGACCACACCTCCACCCGGTCCATGAAGTTCTCCATGAACGTGAAGCCGAGGCCCAGGTGGTCGGGGTCGTCGGACGACGTGTAGGCGGCCTGGCGGGCCTGCTCGACGTCCTCGATGCCGACGCCCCAATCCTGCACGCGGACCCCCACCTCGCCGTCCTCGATCCACGCTTCGATCCGCACCTTGCCCGGCCGCTCCGGATAGGCATGCAGCACGCAGTTCGTCACCGCCTCGGAGACGGCGACCTTCAGCTCCTCCAGCTCGGCGAGCGTGAAGTCCAGCTGGCTCGCGAACGCCGCGAGGCTGACGCGCGCCACGCCGACGTTCGCGGCGAGGCTGGGCATCTCCAGCGTCAAGTGGTTGTCACGTTCGCTCATCCCACGGCCACCTCCAGCGCCTCGGCTTCGCTCGACACGATCGGCATGAGGCTGGGGATGCCGGCCAGCTCCAGCACGGCCAGCGTGCCGGCAGGAGGCGCCACCAGCACCATCGAGCGGCGCGCGCCCTGCAACCTGCGGTACCGCCCCAAGAGGGCGCCCAGGCCCGTGCTGTCCACGAATCCCGCCGCGGTCATGTTGACGATGAGGCCCTTTGCGTTCGTGGCGTCCAGCCACTCGTCCACGCTCCGCCGGAACGTCTCCGCGCTGCGGACGTCCAGGTCGCCTTCGAGCCGGACGACGAGGCGGTCGCCGACGAGTTCGCGCTCAAGCCGCAATTGCGCCCACCCCCGTCAACCGCCTCTTCGTCGCACGGAAACGATATCCTGCAAAAAGAACGAGCGCGCGAGAGCTCGCGCGCTCGACACAATCGACGATTTCCGCCACTTTTCGCCAAATACGATGTCAGGAGGCGGCTACCAGGGCCAGGCGGCCTCCAGAATGCGACGGAACAGCAGCCCATAGCCCGCCCTCGCGCTCGCTTCGGCCGCCACCAGCGGTTGTTGCCGGACCACCTTGCCGTCGACCTTGACCGTGATCGTGCCGAGCCTCTGCCCTGCGGCCACCGGGGCCTCGACGCGCGCGGGCAGGCTGACCTCCTGCGTGACGCGCTCGCGTTGCCCCTTCCGCACCGTCACGGCCACGGCTTCGGGGCTGACGGCCGCCACCTGGCGCACCACGCCCTTGTCGACGGCGACGGCGCGCAGCACCTGGCCCGCCTTCGCCACGGGGACCGTTTCAAAGTTGGCGAAGCCCCAGTCCAGCATCTTGCGGACATCCGCCCAGCGCTGGTCCGATGTCGACGCGCCCAAGACGACCGCGATCAGGCGCGTCGAGCCGCGCACGGCCGTGATGCTCACGCTCCAGCCGGCCTGGCTCGTCCAGCCGGTCTTCAGGCCGTCGACGCCAGGGTAGCGTTTGAGGAACGTGTTCGTGCTGACGAGGATGAACTCCCGCGGCGGGGCCCGGAACGGCGCCATCCACGTGCGGGTGAGCTCGAGGATCTCCGGGTGGTGGGTCACGAGATAGCGCGACAGCAGCGCGATGTCGTACGCGCTCATGACGTGACCGTCCGCGTCCAGGCCATGCGGGTTGCGAAAGGAAGAGTCCTTCATCCCGATCTTCTCGGCGAGCGCCTGCATGCGCTTCACGAAGGCCTCTTCCGAGCCCGCGACGTGCTCGGCCACCGCCATCGCGGCGTCGTTGGCCGAGGCCACCGCGACGGCTGCCGTCATCTCCTTGAGAGAGAACGTCTCCCCAGGGGACAGGAACACCTGAGAGCCGCCCATGCTCGCCGCGTGCTCGCTGGCCGTGACGGTGTCGTCCCAGTGGACCTCCCCGTTCGCGACGGCGTCATAGAGCACGGCGAGCGTCATCAGTTTCGTCACGCTCGCCGGGTTGCGTTTGTCATGCGGGTTCTTCGCCAGCAGGATGTCGCCGGAGTTGGCGTCCATGAGCACGGCGGACGGCGACGCGATCTCGGGCGCGCCGGGCGCTTGCGCGGTCACGTTTCCCTCGGCGAGGGCCGCGGGCGGAAACGCGGCGCACGTCACGGCGATCGCGAGGGCCAGGGGCCCGAACCGACGCCACCATGCACCAAGACGAGGCACCCTCATCCCTCCCTCATGTCTGTGGAGTAGGATGCCCGTCGCGGTGAAGCGTTAGCCGGGCGCGCGGGACGATTCGCCGGGCGACAGCGCGCGCGCGAAAGCGAGAACGATCGCGTCGTCGTCGTCCGGATCCAGCGTGCGCGGGTCCACAAGAATCGCTTCCCCGGCGACGCGCACGACGACCGCCGGATCCCCGCGGCGCAGCCGGCGCGCCGCCTCCGCGGCGCCGAGGCGCACGGGCCGCACGGCGACGACCGTGGTGGGCATCTCTCGGGCCGGCGCCGAGCCGCCGCCCGCGACCGATGCGCCGGCGCGCGTGTCGACGCCGGCAGCCGGGCCCAGGGCCTCGCGCAACCGGGCCGCCAGCGCCCGCGCGCGCGCCGCCAGCGCTTCCGCCGGCATCGCGAGCATGGCGAGCGCGGGGATCTCGGCCCGCGCGTTGTCCGGATGCAGGTACGCGCGCAGGGTGGCGGTCAACATCGCGAGCGTGACCTTGTCGACGCGCAGCGCGCGGTAGAGCGGGTGGCGCGCGCAGGCGCGGACGAGATCCGCCCGCCCTGCGATGATGCCGCACTGCGGGCCGCCGAGGAGCTTGTCGCCGGAGAAGGTGACGACGTCCGCGCCGGCCGCCAGCGCCTCCGCGACCGTCGGTTCGCCGGAAAGCGCCGGCACGAATTCGGGCGCCAGCGCGCCGCTGCCGAGATCGAACAGCACGGGCAGACCCCGCTCCCGCCCGAGGGCAGCCAACTCCTCGAGCGACGCGTCGTGCGTGAAGCCCGCAAGGGTGAAGTTGCTGCGGTGCACCTTGAGCAGCGCCGCCGTCGACGGGCCCAGCGCCCGCTCGTAGTCGCGCGCGTACGTTCGGTTGGTGGTGCCGACTTCGCGAAGAATCGCGCCCGACGCCGCCATGACCTCGGGCACGCGGAACGAGCCGCCGATCTCCACGAGCTCGCCGCGCGACACGACGACCTCGCGCCCGGACGCGACCGCGGCGAGCAGCAGGAGGACGGCCGCCGCGTTGTTGTTGACGACGAGGCACGCCTCGGCCCCGGTCAGGACGCGGAGGAGGTCGGCGACGAGGTCGCTGCGGTCGCCCCGTTCCCCCTCTTCGAGGTCGAATTCGAGGTTCCAGTATCCCCTCAGCGCCGCGACAGCCTCCAGCGCGGCCTCCGGGAGGGGGGCGCGGCCGAGGTTGGTGTGCAGGACCACTCCCGTGGCGTTGATCACCCGGCGCAGCCGGCCGCGCCACAGCGATTCCAGACGGGCGGCGAGCGCCTGGCCGAGGACATCGCGAAACGAGGCGCCCGCGGGCAGCACGACCTCCTCTCCCGAGCGGAGCCGCTCCCGCCACTCGCCGACCAAAGCCTGAGCGAGCCGCGTGCGGACCGGCGCGGCGATGCGGTCGGCCCAGGCCGCGACGGCCGGGTGCGCGAGCAGGTCATGAACCGCGGGGAGGTCGCGCAGGCCCGGCGCCGTCACGCGCGCGACTCCTCCCCGGGCGCGTTCCCGCTCCCCTCACCGCCCGGTTCCCCCGGTTCCGCCGTCTCCGCGGCCTCCGGTGCGCTTCCCTCCGGCGCAGGCGCGTCGCCGGCGGGGCCGCGCGCATCGTCCTCCGCGGCCGGGTGGCCCGGCTCAGGACGCCAGTGGAGGTCCAGCCGCTTCGAGCGGACGAGCATCCAGAGGGCGAACGCCAGGATCGGTAGCGTCACCCACTGCGTGAGCGTCATGAAGCCGATGCCCCACTCTTCGTTGACGTACTGAATCACGTAGAGCGGGTTGTCCCGGAACGTTTCCTCGACCGCGCCCCGCAGGAGCGTGTACGCGGCGAGGAATGACCAGAACCGGTACCCGTCCGGCGTCTCCCGGCGCGACTGGTAGACGTACAGCGCCAGGACGAGGAGTCCGATGGCCGACCCGTACAGCTGCGCAGGGTGGCGGGCCCCCCCGAGGACGGCCGCGGGGTGGCCGAGGATCTCGCGGTTGAAGATGTTGCCGATGCGGACCAGCGCGATGCCGACCGCCACGCCGGGCACGGCCCAGTCCAGGAGCGGGCTGACCGGAACCCGGTACCGGCGCGCGTACGCGGCCACGCCGAGGACGCCGCCCAGGAGCGCGCCGTGGATGGAGAGCCCGCCGTGATCGACGCGGATGATTTCGGAAGGAAACTGCAAGAAATACTGTGGGTTCGTCAGCACGTACATCAGGCGGGCGCCGACGATGCCGCTGATGATTCCGGCGAGGCTGACGTTGTAAAGGAAGTCTTCACTGAGGCCGCGGCGCCGGCCGAAGCGGACGAAGAAAAAAATGGCCACCGCCATGGATATGGCCATGAAGAATCCGTACCAGCGCACACCGAACGGCCCGATGTGAAAGACGTACGGATTGATGCCAGGAATATCCACGCTTCCGCCTCCCAGTGGAGTCTAGCACCGGGGGCTTCCACCGGCAACGAAGCGCAGAGCCCCGGCGCCCAGAGTCCTACGCTCTGGGATGGGCGCGCGCGTAGACGTCCTTGATCCGGTTCTGGGTCAGATGCGTGTAGATCTGCGTCGTGGAGATGTCGGCATGGCCGAGCATCTCCTGCACGGCGCGCAGGTCCGCCCCGTTCTCCAGGAGGTGCGTGGCGAACGAGTGGCGCAGGACGTGGGGAGTGATCGGCTTTTCGATGCCAGCGTCCTTCGCGTATTTCTTGATGAGCTTCCAGAATCCCTGACGCGTCAGCCGGCCGCCGTGATGGTTGACGAACAGCGCCGTCTGGCGAGGATCCTTGACGAGGCCCGGGCGGCCCGCTTCCAGGTAACGCCGAACGGCGCGCACCGCCACGGAGCCGATCGGCACGATCCGCTCCTTGGACCCCTTGCCGACGCAGCGAAGGTAGCCGAGGTCCAGCGAGATGTCGTCGCAGTTGAGGCTGACGAGCTCCGACACGCGGATGCCGGAAGCGTAGAGCAGCTCCAGCATGGCGCTGTCCCGCATCCCCGCGGGCGTGGAGCTGTCCGGCTGCGCCAGCAGCAACTCGATCTCCTTGACGGTGAGGACATGGGGCAACCGCTTCTTCTGCTTCGGCGATTCGAGCTCCACCGTGGGGTCATGCGCCAGGCGCTGGGATTGCACGAGGTACTGGTAAAACGACTTCAGCGCCGCGAGACGCCGCGCGACGGTCGACGTCGCCCGCCCTTGGCGCTCCAGGGAGACGAGGTAGGCCGCCACCGCCTGTCGCGTCGCCGCCGTGGGTGTCTCGTTCCGCCGGGCGAGAAACCGTGCGAAATCCCGAAGATCCCGCCTGTAGGAGTCCAGCGTGTTGTAGGCCAGCCCCTTTTCCACGCGGAGGTACTCCAGGTACTCGTCGATCATCGCATCCATCGGTGGTCCCCCCTAGCCGGTGGTAGCGTGACCCACGGCAGGCAACTCTATTCAGTGCCCCGTGTATTCAACATAAGACATATCGGTCCTGCAACCGCGGGCCCTCGCGGGGGGATGGCCAGGCGGGCGCCGCGGTCTGAACTTGCGGCGCCCCCGTCCTCAGATGACTTGCTCCAGAGGGGTGTACTCGAGCCCGTGGGCCTCGGCCACCGCGCGATAGACCACCCGACCGGCGACGATGTTGACGCCGCGGGCGAGGCTGGGATCCTCGTCCACGGCCTGGCGCCAGCCCTTGTCCGCGATGGCCAGGACGTACGGGAGCGTGACGTTGGTGAGGGCGAACGTGGACGTGCGCGGCACGGCGCCCGGCATGTTCGCGACCGCGTAGTGGACGACGCCGTGTCGGACGTACGTGGGTTCCGCGTGCGTGGTCACACGGTCGGAGGTCGCCACCACGCCGCCCTGGTCGATGGCCACATCGACGATGACAGAGCCGGGGCGCATGCTCCGCACCATGTCCTCCGTGACGAGGTGCGGCGCCCGAGCGCCCGGGATCAGCACGGCGCCGACGAGGAGGTCCGCGCTGGCCACCGCGGCGGCGATGTTGTGCGCGTTCGACATGAGGGTCGTCACCCGCGCGCCGAAGAGGTCGTCGAGCTGGCGGAGCCGCTCCGCGTTGATGTCGATGATGGTGACGCGGGCGCCCATGCCGACGGCCATCTTCGCCGCATTCGTGCCGACGACGCCGCCGCCGATGATCACCACGTGGCCCGGAGCCACGCCGGGCACGCCACCCAGGAGGACGCCCGAACCGCCCTGCGGCTTTTCGAGGAAGTGGGCGCCGATCTGGACCGCCATGCGACCGGCCACTTCGCTCATCGGCGTGAGCAGCGGCAGCGAGCGATCCGGCAATTGGACCGTCTCATACGCGATCGCGACGACCTTCTTCCGCAGGAGACCGTGCGTGAGCTCCGCATCCGGGGCGAGGTGCAGGTACGTGAAGAGGATCTGGTTCTCGCGCAGGCGCTCGACCTCGACCGGCTGGGGTTCCTTGACCTTGACGATCATCTCCGCCTGGGCGAAGAGCTCGTCCGCCGAGGCGAGAATGCGCGCGCCGGCCGCCGCGTACTCCTCGTCCGAAAAACCGCTGCCGGCTCCGGCTCCCGTCTCGACGAGGACCTCGTGGCCGTGCGACCGCAGCGCGTGGACACCCGCGGGTGTCAACGCGACGCGATTCTCGTACGCCTTGATTTCCTTCGGTACGCCGACGATCACTCCGTAACCCCCCGCGGCCGGAACCCGACCGGCCAAGTGGGCCCTGACGGCCCGTTTCCAGGACAAATCCCACGCCAGTATACCGCTCGGCGAGTTCCGTCCTCAATGAAAAGATGGGAGGCGGAGACATCACGGCGCGAGGGAGCGGAGGACCGCGCGCAGCCCGGCAGGCGCCAGGTAGGCGTCGAGGAGGCTCGCCGCCAGGACGGCCAGGCCGGCCGCCGCCGCCCAGGGCGCGTGAGCGGCGAGGGCGTCGGGCCAGGCGACTCGCGGCCCACCGGTCCGCTGGCGGGCGAACCGCCAGGCCAGGCGCCACGACGCCCCCGCCAGCCCGACCCACAAGGGCAGCAGCACGGCCTGCGCCGGGAACAGGGAGACGCCGACAATCGCCATGCCAGCCCAGCCGCCCTCATAGACCAGGAATCCCGTGGCGAAGCCCAGGGAGAAGCCGCGCGCGAACAGCACCGCCGGCACGACGGCGAGCCCAAGCGCCGTGAACGCGAACGCCCACAGGAGCGCAGCCGTCGCCGCGTGGACCTCCAACGCGCGCGCGAACACCGTGGAGGCCGCCGGCCACGCCGTCCCCGTCGCTTGAAAGATGCTCTGGAGGTCGTCGACGAGGCGCGCACGCCCGGCGGGCCCGATGCCGCCCACGGCCAGCGCCCCGACGACGCACCCCACGAGGAGCCAGGCCGCCGCCGCGAGATACTCGAGCGCGTGCCTCCGCAGCGCCGACGACGTCCGCCGTCCCCATGCCATCCCCGCGCGCACGGCCCGTCCCTCCCAC
>JADGHN010000061.1 GCA_019683875.1 Clostridia bacterium | reverse complement strand
AGCAGGCTCCGAATCCGCGCGCGAAACTCCTGAGCCTGTCGCTCCAGCGCGGCCAGCGTGGCCCGCGCCTGCTCCACGGCCGCCTGCGCGTCCTGGCGGCGCCGCTCCGCCTCCGCCTGGGCTTCGCGGATGATGAGGTCCGCTTCCTTGCGGGCGGCCGCCTTGACCTCCTCCGCCGTCTCCTGCGCGACGACCAGGGCATTGCGCAACGTGTCCTCAAGCTGGCGGTACTGTTCGACCTTCTGCCGCAGTTCCTCGACCTGCGCCTTGAGGGCGTTGTTCTCCTTGATCAGCGTTTCGAAGTCGCGCACGACCTCGTCGAGGAACTCGTCGACCTCGTCCTCGTTATAGCCGCGCAACGACCGTTTGAAATCCTTGTTGTGGATGTCCAACGGCGTCAGCATTCAGCGCACCCCCGCTTTCGACGACGGATCGCCTCGCCGGGTTTACAGGATTCGATAGAGGAGTTCCACCACCAGGCCATGCACCACGCGCAGGAGAAAGAGGGCGATGATGGGAGAGATGTCGATCCCGCCGGCCACCGGCATGCGGCTGCGGATCGGGGCGAGCAACGGCTCCGTGATCGCATCGAGCACGCGGACGAGATCCCAGTACCACCTCGCCGAAGACGGGAACCACGACAACAGGGCGCGGACGATGATCGCGAAGTAGAGCACGGAGAAGAACAGGTTGACGGTGTTGATGACGACGAGCGTCATTTAGTCTTCGTTCTCGCCTTCCGACCACCAATCGACCTCGTCGCCGCCGGCCGCGTCCACGGACACGCCCGCGGGCAGGAACATGACCACATGCGATGAGACGCGGTACATCGACCCGCCCAAGGCGTAGACGCTGCCGCTGAGGAAATTGATGATGCGCCCCGTCAGTTGACGGTCGACGCCTTCGAGGTTGACGACGATCTGGTGTCCCTCGCGGAGCCGGTCGACGAGCGTCTGGACTTCATCAAACGCCGTGGGATGCCACACGGTGACGCGCGCGTGATTCTGGCCCCGAGCCCCGCCGGCGATCGGCACCAGAGCGCCGTAGCGGGCGGGCCGCTCGGGCTCCGGCGCGGCGACCTCCCGGGAACGGCGCGCGCGGCTGACCGGGCTCGGGCCGGTATTGACGGCGGCTCGCTCGCTCTCTTCCTCGTACTCCTCCTCGACGACCTCTTCGAAGCCGAGGAAGGTGAGGACGCGGTCCCAAACGCCTGACATGATTCCGATCCCCCTCACGCAAGCTTCTCGCACATGAGTCCGTTGTGACCGGCCGCGATCCGTCACCCGTCGACGAAAAGCGCGCGGCCGATACGGACGATTGTCGCCCCTTCTTCGACAGCGACCTCGAAATCCCCGCTCATGCCCATGGACAGCTCCGGCAACTCCAGCCCCGTGGCGTCCCGGGCACGCTCGGCCAGTTCCCTCAAGGCGCGAAAGTACGGGCGCGCCGCTTCAGGATCCTCGACCGCCGGCGGAATCGCCATCAACCCCTGGACGCGGATGCCCGGCAAGCCGGCCGCGTACCTGAGCAGGTCCACGAGCCCTTCCGGCGCCACCCCGCCCTTTTGCGGCTCCCGCCCCACATTGACCTGGACGAGCACCGCCTGCGGCCGTCCAGGGGAGGCCGCGCGGGAGAGCGCCTCCGCCAATCTCGGCCGATCGACAGAATGTACCAGAAAATACAGGTCTTTCAGGTATCTTACCTTGTTGGTCTGGACTTGTCCAACAAAGTGCCAGCGCGCGACGTCGCGGAACCGGTCGACCTTCTCCCGCGCGTCCTGCGCACGGTTCTCGCCGAAGTCCCGGATCCCCGCCGCCACGGCGGCGGCGACCCCGTCGACCCCCACGTACTTGCTCACGGCCACGACGCGCACGGTGGCCGGATCCCGGTGGGCGCGCTCCGCCGCCCTCGCGATCCGCTCCCGGATCGCCGCGTACCGGATTGCGATCGCCTCCGCCCGGGCGTGCAGCGTCACTTGAGCCACAGGGCCGCCGCCATGCGCCCGGTGCGGCCCCCCTCCTTCCGGTACGAGAAGAACCTGTCGCGACGGCAACCGGTGCAGTCCGGGCTCTCCCCCACCTGTGCCGGCGGCACGCCGGCATCGGCCAGCACGCGGCGGTTCGCCGCCGCGAGGCTCAGCCACGCGCGCCCGGGCCGTCCGGGGCGCAGCATCCCCGCCACGATCCCGAACTCCGCCTCGATGCGCGCCACCACGGGCTCGTCGACCTCGTAGCAGCAGTCCCGGATATGCGGGCCGATCCACGCACGCACGCGCTCCGGCGCCGCGCCGAAGCGGTCGACCATGACGTCGACGGCGCGCGCGGCGACACGGGCGACCGTGCCGCGCCACCCGGCGTGCACGAGCCCGACGACGCGCGCTTCCGGATCGACGAGGAACACGGGGACGCAGTCCGCGACCAGGATCACCAGGGTGCAGGCGGGGTCGGCGGTGACGGCGCCGTCCGCCTCGGGCGGAGATGGCGGCCTGCCGTGGGCGCCGCCGACCGCCACCACGTCCGCGCCGTGCACCTGACGCAACCAGACGACGCTTTCGGGCTTCCGGCCGAGAGCCTCGAGCCAACGGCGCCGGTTGGCGTCCACGCGGTCCGGGGCGTCGCCCACGTGGAGCCCGAGGTTCAGCGTGCTCCACGGCCCCTCGCTCACGCCGCCGGCACGTGTGGAAAAACGGGCTTCCGCCGAGGGATGCAGGGGGATGTCGACCATCTCGACCGTGGACATGGCGACCGCCTCACCGGCCCAGGTGGACCAGAATCACGTCTTCACCAATTTTAACGATATCCTTCCAGGGAATGACGAGGTCCCGCTCCCGGCCGAACAGGCCGAAGAACCGCGCCGGGCCGGGGATGACGAGGGCGGTCACGCGGCCGGCGTCGAGGTCGACCTCCAGGTCGTACACGAAGCCCAGACGCCGCCCTTCGACGACATCGATCACGTCCCGCACGCGCAGATCGGAGGCTTTGAAGGACACGCGGCACCCTCCTCGTCCACATCTCTATGGACGAGGAGGGTCAGGTATGACGGGAGTGCCCGGCGGGCGCTACGGTCCAAGCCGCGCCAGGCTGAACTGGCTCCAGGAGCGGGCCACCGTGGCCACCGCCCGCTCGAACCAGTCGCGGACGAACCAGCGCACGTGGACGTCGTCCTGGGTCTGGGTCTCGTCGATGACGAGCACCGCGTGGTCGTGGAGCCGGAACGCCGGCGTGCTGCCGTCGGGCGCTGCCCTGCCGAGGGCCGCCTCGAACGCCGCGACCTCCCGCGGGTCGAGGGAGGACAGGTCCACGGTCGCCGTCGACCCCGTCCACGCCACGCGAACATCGCCACGAAAGTCGACAAGGCCGAGCGGGGGGAACAGCACGCCCCACCAATTGTGGCCCTTGGCCGCGCCCAGCCGCACGACGAGCGCCGGGTAGCGGCCGGGCGGCAGCGTCAGATCGCCCAGCCGTTTGGCCGGGAACCACGCATTCTCGTACGTCACGCGCACGACGTAATCGGCGCCGTGCGCCCGGGCCGCGTCCCGCGCCACGGCGGCGATCGCCGGCAGGTCGGACCGCAGCTCGGCCGCCAGCGCGCGGCCGTCCGGCGCCTTCAGGAAACGGTCGCCGAACGCCGCGAAGACGGCGTCGCGAACCGCGTCCTTCACCCGCTGGTCGGCCGGGTCGTCGCTGTTGGCGATGAAGCGCGCCCGCACGACCTGCGGCGCGTCGATGGACGCCGCGACCTTCGCCACGGGCAGGCTCGCGGCCGACGCCGCCAGGAGCAGAAGCATGCCCGCCGCCAGCCAGCGACGCCCGTCCGCAAGGAACCGCGCCCGCGCCAAGCCATTTCCCGTCTGAAAACGACCCATCTGGAAACGCATCGCACCATCCCGCTTAGACGAACTTGCGCATCTGCAGCAGGGCCGCCTTTTCGAGCCGCGACACCTGCGCCTGGCTGATGCCGATCTCCTCGGCGACCTCCATTTGCGTCTTCCCCTCGAAGAACCTCAGGGCGAGGATCGTCCGCTCCCGCTCGCCGAGCTTGTTCATCGCCTCTTCCACGGCCATGCCTTCGAGCCAGCTGGCTTCGTGGTTGCGGTCGTCCGAAATCTGGTCCATCACGAAGATCGGGTCGCCGCCGTCCTCGTAGATCGGCTCGAAGAGCGACACCGGCTCCTGGATGGCGTCGAGCGCGTAGACGACGTCTTCGCGGGGCATGTTGAGCTCGGCGGCGATCTCGTTCACCGTGGGCTCGCGCGACAGCCGGTGCGTCAGCTGGTCGCGCACCTGCAGCGCCTTGTAGGCCACGTCCCGCAACGAGCGGCTGACGCGGATCGGGTTGTTGTCACGCAGGTAGCGGCGGATCTCGCCGATGATCATCGGCACGGCGTACGTCGAGAAGCGCACGTTCTGGTCGAGGTCGAAGTTGTCGATGGCCTTCATGAGGCCGATGCAACCGACCTGGAAGAGGTCGTCGACCGGCTCGCCCCGGTTGTTGAACCGCTGGATGACGGACAGCACGAGGCGCAGGTTCCCCTGCACCAGCGTCTCGCGCGCGGTGCGGTCGCCCTGCCGAAGGCGCTTGAACAGCGCCCGCATCTGTTCGTTCGTGAGCACCGGAAGCTCGGCGGTGTTGACGCCGCAGATCTCGACTTTGTTCATGAAGGGTTCCCCCCGAGCGGGCCTCAATCGCCCGTCGGGGGGAAGTATGGTCGGGGACGGACGGGGTTATACGGGCAGCCCGGCGAAGGCGGTGGCGAGGTCGTCGATGAGGTCGTCGACGTCTTCGACGCCGACGGACAGGCGCACGAGGCCGTCCGTGATGCCGAGCTCCATGCGCCGCTCGGGCGGGATGGACGCATGCGTCATGCGCGCCGGGACCGAGATGAGGCTCTCCACCGCGCCGAGGCTCTCGGCGAGGACGAAGAGCTGCGTGCGCGTGGCGACGATCTCCGCCGCCTCAGCCGACGCGAGCTCGAACGAGAGCATCCCGCCGAAGCCGCGCGCCTGCCGGCGATGGACGTCGTGCCCGGGATGCTCGGGGAGCCCCGGGTAGTGGACGGCGCGCACGGCCGGTTGCGCGCGCAGCCATTCCGCGACACGGCGGGCGTTCGCCTCGTGCGCCTCCATCCGCAGCGCGAGCGTCTTGATGCCGCGCAGGAGCAGGTAGGCGTCGTGCGGGGCGAGGACGCCGCCCATGGAGTTCTGCAGGAACGCCAGCCGCTCGCCGAGCTCGGCGTCCCGCGCCACGACGAGCCCGGCGACGAGGTCGCTGTGCCCGCCCAGGTACTTCGTGGCGCTGTGCACGACGATGTCCGCGCCGAGCTCCAGCGGCCGCTGCCAGTACGGCGTCATGAAGGTGTTGTCGACGATGAGCAGCGCGCCGCGCGCCCGGCACAGCTCCGCGACGGCCGCGAGGTCGGTGATCTTCATGAGCGGGTTCGACGGCGTCTCCACGTAGACCGCCCGGGTGTTCGCGCGCATCGCGGCCTCGACGTTCGCCACGCCCGACGTGTCGACGAAGTCGACCTCGATTCCGAAGCGTTGGAACACCCGGCTCAGCACGCGGTAGGTCCCGCCGTAGACGTCGTCGCCGCAGACGACGTGGTCGCCCTGCGAGAACAGTGAAAAGACGGCGGTGATCGCCGCCATGCCCGAGGCGAACGCGATCCCTCGCGCGCCGCCTTCCAGGTCGGCCGCCACCGCTTCCAGCGCGGCGCGGGTGGGGTTGCTCGTGCGGGCGTACTCGTACCCCTTGTGAAGCCCCACGCCGACCTGCCGGAAGGTCGAGGTCTGGTAGATGGGCGTGACGACGGCTCCGGTCAACGGGTCTTCCGGCGCGCCGTGGATGAGCCGCGTGCGGAACTTCCAGGTCAATCTCCCACCGCCTCTCCGAACGAATAGATCCCCTGGCTCAGGTACCGCTCGCTGCTGTCGGGGAAGATCGTCACGACGCGCAGCGGGCGCGGGCCCGTCCACTTGTGGGACTGCCGCACGACGGCCGCCAGGGCGGCCCCGCTGGAGCTGCCGGCCAGCACCCCCGCCTCGCGCGCGAGGCGCTCCACCATCGCGAACGCTTCGTCGTCCGGAATCGTCTCGATGTCGTCGGCCAGGCTCATGTCCAGGGTCGGGGTGATCGCCTCGACGCCGATGCCCTCGGTGCGGTGCGGACCCGGCTGGCCGCCGCGCAGCACCGAACCGACCGGCTCCACGACGACGGCCTTCAGCCGCGGATTTTGCTCCTTCAGATAGCGCGCGCAGCCGGTGAAGGTCCCCCCGGTGCCGGCGCCCGCCACGAACAGGTCGACCCGCCCACGCATCTGCGCCCAGATCTCCGGCCCCGTGGTGTAATAGTGGGCTTCCGGATTCCACGGGTTTTCGAACTGCTGAGGGATGTAGGCGTGGCCGATCTCTTCCGCCAGCTCCCGGGCTTTGCGGGCCGCGCCCAGCATGCCCTCCTCGGTGGGCGTGTGGACGATCTCGGCGCCGAGTGCCCGCATGAGCGCCTGCTTCTCCACCGAAAACTTGCGCGGCACGACGAAGATCACGCGATAGCCCCGCCCGCGGGCGGCCAGCGCCAGGGCGATCCCGGTGTTGCCGGCCGTGGGCTCGATGATCGTGGCGCCGGGCCGCAGGAGCCCCGCCTCTTCCGCGCGCTCCAGCATGTAGACCCCGATCCGATCCTTGACGCTGCCGCCCGGATTGAACATCTCCAGCTTCGCGTAGCACTCCGTGCCCAGCGCCAGGCCGAAGCCGCGCAGCCGCAACATCGGCGTGCGTCCGACGAGCTCGCGCACGTCGTCGACGACCGGGCCCGCATCGACGCGATCCGACGGTTTCGACGCCTCCACCCGACTCCTCCCGTCACTCCATGTGGGCCATTTCCTTCCGCAGGCGGCGGATGATCCGCTTCTCCAAGCGCGAGATGTACGACTGCGAAATGCCGAGGTGGTCCGCCACCTGCTTCTGCGTGCGCTCGACCCCGTCCTTCAGGCCGAAGCGCAGCTCCACGATGTTCCGCTCCCGCCGCGAGAGCTTCTTGAGCGCCTCCCGCAACAGCATGCGGTCGGCCTCCTCCTCGACGTTACGATACACCAGGTCGGGCTCCGTCCCGTGGATGTCCGCGAGGAGGAGCTCGTTGCCGTCCCAGTCGACGTTGAGCGGCTGGTCGAACGACACCTCCGTCTTGGTGCGGTTCGTCCTCCGCAGGTACATCAGGATCTCGTTCTCGATGCACTTCGAGGCGTACGTGGCCAGCTTGATGCGCTTCGCGGGATCGAAGCTGTTCACCGCCTTGATGAGTCCGATCGTGCCGATCGACACCAGGTCCTCGATGGCGATGCGCGTGTTGTCGAACCGGCGCGCGATGTACACGACGAGGCGCAGGTTGCGCTCGATGAGGACGCTCTTGACGGCCGCGTCCCCGTTGGCCAGCCGCGCCAAGAGATATTCTTCCTCCTCCGCCGACAGCGGAGGCGGAAGCGCCTCGCTTCCCCCGACGTAATGGACCGGCAGCCGGTACAGGCCGAGCGCCTCGAGCCACCGGACGACCTGGATCCGAATCCAAAGACGGACGCGCGTCGGCGTCGCTGTCACATGATTCCGCTCCCTTCCATGGGTTCGGCCGCGACGAGTTCCGTGGGCACCAGGGCGGCGAACGCCCCGCCGGGGTCCAGCGGATCCGGGGAGAGGCCGACGAGGATCCCGTCGTGCACCCAGCGGCGCCGGCCGGCACGCAAACGCACGCGGTCGGCCTTGAGCGCGACGAGCAGCCCGCGCCGCGTGCCGAGCGCCTCGAACGGCACAAGCCGCAGGCGGCCGGCCAGGTCCGTCGTGGAGGCGACCTCTTCCAGAACTGACCAGTCCTCGACGGCCCGGCGCGGGTCGCGCGGCCAGGACTCCGGCAACAGGTCCGCCATGGCGGAGACGCTGGCGACGACCACCGGAGCCGCCGTGAAGGGATCCCGCAACCGGTTGCCGCTGTCGACGAGACCGCGGCACGACGTCGCCCGCTGCCCGACCTCCACGGTGACCTCCACGGTCTCGACCGCCGTGGCCCGCCGCCAGCTCCACAGCCAGCTGGCCATCAGCGCCAGGGCGCCCAGCGACCCCGCCAGCGCCCACCACGGCACCGGCCCCTGCCCCGAGGTCCAGTAGCCGCTCTGCCACGCCCCGACCGCGCCCAGGCCGAACATGTCGAAGGCGAGCGTCATGCCGGCCACCAGCGCGGCCGAGGTCCACAGCCAGCCGACGAGTCGAACGAACGCGACCGGGCGGACCGGGGCGAAGGCGACGGCGACCATCGCCAGCGACGACGCGAACTTGCCGGGGAAGGTGTACGCCGCGGAGGATGGTTCGAGGTAGAACCCCAGGGCGTAGCCGGCGCCGAGGAGCGCGGCCAGGGCCACACGCCAAATCCGGACGCGCACGCCGGCGAGGCGGGCCGCGGCCAGGAGCAGCGCCGCGTCCACGACCGCGTTGACCAAGAGGACGAGATCGCCGTATACGATCATCTCCGTCCCCCTCGCACGGCCTTCTGGACATGGGTATGCCGGTCCAGCGCCGGCTAGACCGGACCCCGGCGCCGGGGCACGCCCATTATAGGAACCCCGCCGTGCGGAGTCTGTCGCATCCGGGAAGGCCGCGAGAGACGGCCCGGGGCCTCTCCCGCATGACACGCACGTGGCGTCTGGTGGATCCGGGGAACGCCCGTGGGGACGGTGAAGGTGCAGCGTTTGAAGAAAAGAGCCCCCCGCGGGAGCGGCGCCCGCGGGGGGCCAACGTGCGATCAGCGGCTCTTTCGGCGCAGGAAGGCGGGGATTTCCAGGTCGTCCGCGGCGAACGGGGCGATGTCGAGATCCTCGACCTTGGCCTTCGCGCTCCGCGTCCCGGGGTGATCGAAGCCGGTGGCGATGACCGTCACGCGGATCTCGTCCTGCAGATTTTCGTCGATCACCGCGCCGAAGATGATGTTCGCCTCGGGGTCGGCGGCCTGGGCGATGATCTCCGCGGCCTCGTTGACCTCGAACAGGCCGAGGTTCGGGTCGCCCGTGATGTTGAGCAGCACGCCCTTGGCGCCTTCCACCGACGTCTCCAGGAGCGGGCTGGAGATCGCGGTGTGCGCGGCTTCCGCGGCGCGGTTCTCCCCGCGCGCCACGCCGATGCCCATCAGCGCGGTTCCCGTGTCCAGCATGATCGTGCGGACATCGGCGAAGTCGAGGTTGATGAGGCCCGGCACCGCGATCAGGTCGCTGATGCCCTGCACGCCCTGGCGGAGCACGTCGTCGGCGATGCGGAAGGCCTCCATGATCGAGGTCTTCCGCTCCACCACCTGCATCAGGCGGTCGTTCGGGATCGTGATCAGCGTGTCGACGCTGTTGCGCAGGTTCTCGATGCCCGCCAGCGCCTGCTGCATGCGCCGCCGCCCCTCGAACGTGAACGGCTTCGTCACGACGCCGACCGTCAGCGCCCCGGACTCCTTCGCGAGGCGGGCGATGATCGGCGAGGCGCCCGTGCCGGTGCCGCCGCCCATGCCGGCCGTGATGAAGACCATGTCGGCGCCCTTGAGCGCCTCCGCGATCTGGTCCCGGCTTTCCTCCGCGGCCCGCGCGCCGACCTCGGGGTTTGCGCCCGCGCCGAGACCGCGCGTCGCCTCCGACCCGATCTGGATCTTGACCGGCGCCTCGCTCAGCGCCAGCGCCTGGGCGTCGGTGTTGATGGAGATGAACTCGACGCCGCGCAGGCCTGCGCGGATCATGCGGTTGACGGCGTTGTTGCCGCCGCCGCCCACCCCGACCACCTTGATCACCGCGTAACGGCTATCTTCGAGATCGAAATCCAGCACGCTTAGCCCTCCTGTCGACCGCCGACGAGACCGTTCCTATCCCGAACATCATATCGGAAATCGCCTTCACGACGTTGAACGAGTTCTGCCGCCGCGCTTCCAGATCCTTCGCGCGGGGCTCCCTACACGAGGCCCGCAAGCCAAGCCATCAAGCGGCGGGCGATGCTCGCCGGGGCGTCGGCCACAGGGCGCGCCCTGGCGGATGGTGCGGCGCCGCGCGCCGCAAGGCGCAAGAGGCCGACGGCCGCCGCGGCCTGCGGCGATTCCAGCGCGGCCCAGCGCTCGTCGCCGAGCTGGGGCACGCCCAACCGCACCGGCAGATCCCACACGTCCATCGCGCGCTTCGCCAGCCCCTTCAGGGAGGCCCCACCGCCGGTGAGGACGGCGCCCGCGCCGAAACGGCAGCGGGCGCGGGCCTCCTGAAGCGCAGCCCGCACGGCCTCGAGGATCTCGTCGACGCGCGCCAGCACGATCTCCTGCACGAAGGGCAGTTCCACGACGCGCACGCCGTCTTCCGCCGCCACCTCGACCGTCTTCTGCACGAGGGCCCCGTCCACTCTCGCGTGCCGCCGCTTCAAGGTCTCGGCGGCCGCCCACGGAATGCCGAGACCGATGGCGAGGTCGTTCGTGATGTACGCGCTCCCCAGGCCGATGGACGCCACGTGGACCGCGCGGCCGCGATCGAACGCGGCCACGTCGCACGTGCCGCCGCCGATGTCCACGACCGCGACGCCGGCCTCCGCCTCCGCGGGGTCCAGCACGGCCTCCGCGGCCGCCAGGGCGTTGAGCGAGATCGCGGCCACGTCCAGTCCGGCGGCCGACGCGGCCTCCCTCAAAAGAGCCAGTTGGCCGGCGGGCGCCGTGACGACGAGCGCACGGCAGGCGAGCTCCGTTCCCGGCCGGCCCACCGGCTGATGCAACCAGCGGCCGGGCTGGGTGGCGAAGCCGTGCTCGACGACATGCACCGTTTCGCGCTGTCCCGGCAGGCTACCCTCATGGAACAGGCTGCGCAGGGCCCGGACGTCCTCCCGGCGCACCCGTCCCTCGGGGAGCGGAACGGCGACCTCGGCGACCTCCGCATGGACGTCCGCTCCGGCGACGCCCAGCCATACG
>JADGHN010000060.1 GCA_019683875.1 Clostridia bacterium | reverse complement strand
GCGAAGGGGAACCGGCGTAGCCGATCTCCTTGTGCCGGGGTTTGTGGACGTCCGTGACGTTCACGGGCCGAAGGCGCGAGGGAGAAGGTAGCTGGTCAAGCTAGAAAGGGCGCACGGTGGATGCCTTGGCGCTAAGAGCCGAAGAAGGACGTGGCAAGCTGCGAAAAGCCTCGGGGAGCCGCAAACAGGCGTCGATCCGGGGATGTCCGAATGGGGGAACCCGGCGGGTGGGAACACCCGTCACCCGTGCCTGAATCCATAGGGCACGAGGAGGCCAGCAGGGGAACTGAAACATCTCAGTACCCTGAGGAAAAGAAATCAACCGAGATTCCCTTAGTAGTGGCGAGCGAACGGGGAAGAGCCCAAACCGGCGGCGTGGAAGCCCGCAAGCGTTGCGTCGCCGGGGTTGTGGGACTGTCCGGAAGCTGTTGCGGCAGCTTCGGGTTGGGACACGGATCTAGCCGAAAGGTCTGGGAAGGCCTGCCGGAGAGGGTAAGAGCCCCGTAGGCGAAAGGTTCGTGGCCGGCCTGGGACAGGATCCCGAGTACCACGGGACACGAGGAATCCCGTGGGAAGCTGGGAGGCCCACCTTCCAAGGCTAAACACTCTTAGCGACCGATAGCGCAGAGTACCGTGAGGGAACGGTGAAAAGCACCCCTGGCGGGGAGTGAAAGAGAACCTGAAACCGTGTGCCTACAAGCAGTCCGAGGCCTATGGGGCGCAAGCCCAAGGGGCTGAGGGCGTGCCTATTGAAGAATGAGCCGGCGAGTTACGCTCTACGGCGAGGTTAAGGGCCTAAGGTCCGGAGCCGAAGGGAAACCGAGTCTGAACAGGGCGCGAAGTCGTAGGGCGTAGACCCGAAACCGGGTGACCTACCCATGGCCAGGGTGAAGCGGCTGTAAGAGGTCGTGGAGGCCCGAACCACGTTGGTGTTGAAAAACCATGGGATGAGCTGTGGGTAGCGGAGAAATTCCAATCGAACCCGGAGATAGCTGGTTCTCCCCGAAATAGCTTTAGGGCTAGCCTCACGAGGTAGCAGGCGGAGGTAGAGCACTGATTGGGCTAGGGGCCTCACCGGTTACCGAACCCATTCAAACTCCGAATGCCGCCTGTGGAATCGTGGGAGTCAGACGGCGGGGGATAAGCTTCGTCGTCAAGAGGGAAACAGCCCAGACCGCCAGCTAAGGTCCCCAAGTCTCCGCTAAGTGGGAAAGGATGTGGAGGCGCTAAGACAACCAGGATGTTGGCTTAGAAGCAGCCATCATTCAAAGAGTGCGTAATAGCTCACTGGTCGAGTGCCTCTGCGCCGAAAATGTAACGGGGCTGAAGCGGAGCACCGAAGCTGCGGACTCGCAAGAGTGGTAGGGGAGCGTTCCGTACAGCAGCGAAGGTCGACCGACGAGGACGGCTGGAGCGTACGGAAGTGCGAATGCCGGCATGAGTAACGAAAAGACAGGTGAGAATCCTGTCCGCCGAAAGCCTAAGGTTTCCTGAGGAAGGTTCGTCCGCTCAGGGTTAGTCGGGGCCTAAGGCGAGGCCGAAAGGCGTAGCCGATGGACAACAGGTGGAGATTCCTGTACCACCTTCCGTCCGTTTGAGCGAAGGAGTGACGCAGGAAGGTAGGCACCGCGGACCGTTGGTCGTGTCCGTCCAAGCCACCGAGGGGGCCGGATAGGCAAATCCGTCCGGCCGTATCCCGAGGGGTGATGGGGAGGGAATGGAGTACCGAACGGGCCGATCCTACACTGCCAAGAAAAGCTTCTAGCGAGGACGGGGGTGCCCGTACCGCAAACCGACACAGGTAGGCGAGGCGAGAAGCCTAAGGCGCGCGGGAGAACCCCTGCTAAGGAACTCGGCAAAATGACCCCGTAACTTCGGGAGAAGGGGTGCCCCGGTAGGGTGAAGAGCCCGAGGGGGCCGCAGAGAATAGGCCCAAGCGACTGTTTACCAAAAACACAGGTCTCTGCGAAGCCGAAAGGCGACGTATAGGGGCTGACACCTGCCCGGTGCTGGAAGGTTAAGGGGAGAGGTTAGGCGCAAGCCGAAGCTTCGAACCGAAGCCCCAGTGAACGGCGGCCGTAACTATAACGGTCCTAAGGTAGCGAAATTCCTTGTCGGGTAAGTTCCGACCCGCACGAAAGGTGTAACGACTTGGGCGCTGTCTCGGCAGGGGACCCGGTGAAATTGTAGGACCAGTGAAGATGCTGGTTACCCGCGACTGGACGGAAAGACCCCGTGGAGCTTTACTGCAGCCTGGCATTGGATCTGGGTCAGACATGTAGAGGATAGGTGGGAGGCTTGGAAGCTGGGGCGCCAGCCTCGGTGGAGCCGCCGGTGGAATACCACCCTTGTCTGGCTAAGGTTCTAACCCCAGCCCGTGAACCGGGTGGGGGACCGTGTCAGGTGGGCAGTTTGACTGGGGCGGTCGCCTCCTAAACGGTAACGGAGGCGCCCAAAGGTTCCCTCAGCACGGTTGGACATCGTGCGTGGAGTGCAAAGGCACAAGGGAGCTTGACTGCGAGAGAGACATCTCGAGCAGGGACGAAAGTCGGGCTTAGTGATCCCGCGGTACCTGGTGGCAGGGCCGTTGCTCAACGGATAAAAGCTACCCCGGGGATAACAGGCTGATCTCCCCCAAGAGTCCACATCGACGGGGAGGTTTGGCACCTCGATGTCGGCTCATCGCATCCTGGGGCTGGAGCAGGTCCCAAGGGTTCGGCTGTTCGCCGATTAAAGCGGTACGTGAGCTGGGTTCAGAACGTCGTGAGACAGTTCGGTCCCTATCCATCGCGGGCGCAGGAGACTTGAGGGAAGTCTTCCCTAGTACGAGAGGACCGGGAAGGACGGACCGCTGGTGTACCAGCTGTCGTGCCCACGGCACCGCTGGGTAGCCATGTCCGGCTGGGATAAGCGCTGAAAGCATCTAAGCGCGAAGCCCCCCCCAAGATGAGGTCTCCCACTCGGTCAACGAGGTAAGACCCCTGGAAGAACACCAGGTTGATCGGCCGGAGGTGTAAGACGGGCAACCGTCTCAGCTGACCGGTACGAATCGGTCGAGGGCTTGACCGCTTTCCTTCTCTCGCGCTCACGCCCGTGACCGTCACGGGCTGCTGCGAATCCCACCCACTGTGCGGCTGTCAGGGTGCAAACGCCGCTTTGCGGCATGTGCACCGCTCCAGGTTTTCGGTGGCCATGGCGGAGGGGTCCCACCCGTTCCCATTCCGAACACGGCCGTTAAGCCCTCCAGCGCCGATGGTACTGCGCGGGCGACCGCGTGGGAGAGTAGGACGCCGCCGAAATCTCTTTCAAGAAAGCCGGTTCCCCATACGGGAACCGGCTTTCCGTATTGCTCGTCTCAAGCGCGCGTCGAGCACCGCGTGCGCGACATCGCTCATGCGTTCGCGAGCAGTTTCATCCCGCGTGTGCCGGTTCGCCTGGCGATGCGCCGCCGAAGCCGCCGAACGCACGGAAGAGGGTGCCGTCGCGCAGCTGGGGGCGAAGGTCGGGCAGGCCGAGCCACTCCAGCGGGTTCCCCTGCGCAAGCGCCGCCCGAAGCTGTTCCACGGTGCCGGCGGCGAGGCGCATCGCGTGCCGGTGCACCTCCTCCATGGATGCGGGACGGTGGCCGAGACACACGAGCAGGTCGTCCGCGCTGTGGGCTGCCACGTTCGGAAACGCGAGGGCGAGGCGCCATGCGTGGAGCGGGCTTTCGGCCACGACGGGCGGGTTCAGGGGCGCGACGAGCGCCGGCCAGCGCTCGGCCAACCCGCGGGCAGCCGTGCGCAGGGCGAGTTCGTCGCCGCGCAGGCGAGCGTTCATGACCTTGCCGGCACATTCGAGAAAGTCTTCCAGCTCTCCCGGCCCCGCCGGATGGCGCAACTCGGTGAGGCCGGCCAGGTCCGGGTCCGCGGCCCAGAGCACGCGGACGGCCTGCCGGGCCGGCAGGCCCAGACTCCACTTGGCGGGTCGCCGCTGGGATTCGAGAAGCCTGCGCTTGGTCGTCAGGTCGATCGACACGTGCAGCGGGCGACCGTCTTCCTCCGGCCAGAAAGCGATGTAGTCGATGCGCCGCGGCCGCCGCAGGACGGCGGTCATGTCGACGTCGCTGTACGGGCCGGCGTCGCCGCGGGCGTGGCTGCCGGCCAGCAGGATCGCGAGGATGTCCGGATACGACGCTCTCAAGCGATCGACAACGGCCTGCAGACGGGACACCTGGGGCCATCCTCCATTCACGCGGCACGGGGCGCGGCGGCCTCACTATATCATTGGAGGCGATCGATAAGGTGGACTCCGTGGAGCGCCGGTTGCGGCGATGAGGTGAGCGGCGAATGACGAACCCGAGCGATCACGAAGCAGAGATCCGCGTCGCCCCGCCGGAGGTGGCTTCGGACCGCGAGTGGCTGCGCAAGCTCTGGCGCGATGAGTGGGGCGGCGAGGTCATGGTCACCAAGGGCCGCGTGCATCACGTGGACGACGCGCACGCGCTGGTCGCCTGGCGCGGAGGTGAGCGGGCCGGCGCGGCGGCGTTCCGCGTCGACGCCGACGGGTGCGAACTCCTCAGCCTCAACGCGATCGTGCCGGGCCGGGGTGTCGGCTCGGCGCTGCTGCGGCACGTGGAGCAGGCCGCGCGCGCGGCAGGGGCGAAGCGCGTCTGGCTGATCACGTCGAACGACAACCTGAACGCGCTGCGGTTCTACCAGCGGCAGGGATACCGCCTCGTGGCCGTATATCCCGGCGCCATCGACGAGGCGCGCAAGCTGAAGCCGGCGATCCCGCTCGTCGGGGACGACGGCATCCCCGTCCGTGACGAGATCGAACTGGAGAAGGCGCTCGACGCGTGAGCCGCTCAGGCACGTGAGCGGCCGTTTTCCCGGCGCCTGGCCGATTCCTCCGGCGCTTTCCCGCCATCGGGTATGATGGAGACCGGAGGTGCCGTCCCGTCCATGGCCGACAAGCCCATCGACATCATCGGCGTGCCGCTCGACCTCGGCGCGAGCCGCCGCGGCACCGACATGGGTCCGAGCGCCATCCGGTACGCGCGGCTGAGCGAGAGCATCGCCGGGCTCGTGCCCGCGGTGCGGGATCTGGGAAACATCGAGGTGCCGGTGCCGGAGACGCGGCAGGCCGGCCCGTCGATCAAGTTCCTTGATGAGATCGCCGCCGCCTGTGAAGAACTCGCGCGCCGCGTGGCGGACTCGCTGCGTTCGGGACACCTGCCCCTCGTCCTGGGCGGCGACCACAGCATCGCCATGGGGACCATCGCGGGTCACGCGATCGCGGGTTCGGAGATCGGCGTCGTCTGGATCGACGCCCACGCGGACTTCAACACGCCGGAAACCTCTCCAAGTGGCAACATCCACGGCATGCCGCTCGCCGCGTCCACCGGCCGCGGCCATCCAAGGCTGGTCGACATCGGTCGGCCCGGCCCCAAGGTGCGCGACGAGCACGTGGTCATCGTCGGGGCGCGCAGCATCGATCCGTTGGAGCGCGAGCTGCTGCGGGCGTCGACGGTGACGGTGTTCACGATGAAGGACATCGACGAGCGCGGCTTCGCGAACGTGATGCGTCGCGCCATCGAGATCGCGTCGGGCGGAGGACGGCTGGGCTTGCACGTGTCGTTCGACCTCGACGTCCTCGATCCGCACATCGCGCCCGGCGTGGGCACGCCGGTGCCGGGCGGCATCACGTACCGCGAGGCGCACCTCGCCCTTGAGCTCGTGGCCGAGTCCGGCCTGGCGCGCTCGCTGGAGTTCGTCGAGGTGAACCCGATCCTCGACCTCGGCAACCGGACGGCCCAGACCGCTGTGGAGCTGATCCAGTCCGCGTTGGGGAAGCGGATCCTTTGACGGTGTCGAACGGGACGGGCCCGGCCGTGGAAGGGCGCGACGGAATGGGCCGCCTCATCACGTTCGAGGGCGGCGAACGTTCCGGGAAGACCACCCAGGCGCGCATTCTGTGCCAGCGCTTGCAGGAGCGCGGCGTCGACGCGGTGTTCCTGCGGGAGCCCGGCAGCACGCCGTTGGGCGAAGCGCTGCGAACCATCCTGCTTTCGGGCGAATACGATGTGTCTCCACGGGCGGAAGCGCTGCTCATGGCCGCGGCCCGCGCGCAGATGGTGGACGCGGCCCTGCTGCCGGCCCTGCGGTCGGGGAAGTGGGTCGTCTGCGACCGTTACGCCGATTCGAGCCTCGCGTACCAGGGCGGCGGGCTGGAGTTGGGCCTTGAGGCGATCCGCCGCCTGAACGACTGGGCCGTCGCCGGCAGGTGGCCGGACCTCACGTTTCTCTTCGACGTCGACCCCGCCCTCGCGCGCGCGCGGCGCAAGGGCGACGCGGACCGCATCGAGCGCCGGGACGCAAGGTTTCACGAGCGCGTGCGCGAAGCCTATCTCAAGCTTGCGGAAGAGGAGCCGGAGCGGTTCGTCGTGATCGACGCCTCTCTTCCGCAAGAGGTCGTCGCCGACCGGGTCTGGACCGCAGTCACGCGACTCATCGAAGGGAGGACGCCGGCATGAAGATGGTGGTCGCCGTGATCCAGGACAAGGACGCCGTCAAGCTGATGGAGACGCTCGTCGCCGAGGGTCACCGCGCGACGAAGCTGGCCAGCACGGGTGGATTCCTGCGGGAGGGCAACACCACGTTCCTGATCGGCTGCGCCGACGAGGAAGTGGAGAGCGTGCTGCGCGTCATCCGCGAGGTCTGCCGGGCGCGGGAGCAGCTCGTCACGCCGCTGTCTTCGGCTGCCGGCGCGACCGACTCGTACGTGCCGTTCCCCGTGGAGGTCACGGTGGGCGGCGCGACCGTGTTCGTGCTGAACGTGGAGCGTTTCGAGAAGGTATGATGCCGGCTCCGGGCGCGGGAGCGGCCGGCCTGGCGCCCGGCTTGGCCGGCCGGCTGTTGGAACGGGACCTGCGCAGCGGGCGCGTGGCCCACGGGTACGCGTTTTACGGCGAGCCGGGCCTGGGACAGGACGCGGCGGCCCAGGCCTGGGCGGCCGCGCTCCTGTGTCCGGAGGGCGGTTGCGGCGCGTGCCGCGACTGCGCCATGGCAAGGGAGCGCCTGCACCCCGACCTTCTCTGGGTGAAGCCGGAGGGCTCGTCGCTGCGCATCGCGCAGGTGGCGGACGCGTGCTCGTTCGTGGCGCGGCGGCCGTTCCAGGCTTCCCGGCGCGTCGTCGTGATCGAAGGCGCGGAGCGCCTCACGGAAGAGGCCGGCAACCGGCTGTTGAAAGAACTGGAGGAACCGCCGGCCGGAGCCGTGTTCGTTCTCCTGGCGAGCCGCCCGGAGGCCATCCTGCCGACGATCCGGTCGCGTTGCCGCCCCGTTCCGTTCCGGCCGTGGCCGGCGGCGGATGTGGTGGCCAGTCTGGTGGCCGAGGGCGTGGAGGAGCGGCTGGCCCGCCGGGCGGCGGCGCTTTCGGGCGGCAACCCCGGCCGCGCGCGGGCGTACGTGCAGGATCCCGAGTGGCGGGCGGCCGCGGATGGGGTGTTGGAGGTCCTCGCGGACGGGCTCGGCGCCGGGCCGGTCGCCGCGACGCAGTGGGCGGAGCGGCTCAAGGAGTGGCACGGGCGGGGTTTCGCCGTCCTTGAGTGGATGGAACTGGCGCTGCGCGACGCCTTCGCGGCGCGCACGGGCGGCCGGCTCGCGTGGTGCGACGCGGCGGCGGCCGAGGCGGTCGCCGCGGCGGTGCCGCCGCACGCGCACGACGCGGCGCGCGAGGCGCTCGCGGAAGCCCGGGCGGCCCTGCAGGCGAACGTGAACGCCGTGCTGACCTTCGAGGTTCTCCTGGTCCGGCTGGCGAGGGCGGGGCGGGCGGCATCGTGAACGGGCGGCTGGTGCTGGTGGCGACGCCCATCGGCCACCTCGGCGATATGACGATTCGCGCCCTCGAAACGCTGCGGTCCGCGGACGCGATCTACGCCGAGGACACCCGCCACACGCTGAAGCTCCTTCGCCACTATGACATCCGCGTGCCCCTCTTCTCCTGCCACGAACACAACGAGCGGTCGCGCGCGGACGAAGTCGTGGAGCGCGTGCGCTCAGGGGAGACGGTCGCGCTGGTCAGCGACGCCGGCACTCCGGCTGTCTCGGACCCGGGCCAGCGCATCGTCGAGGCTGTGGCCGGCGCGGGCCTCCCCGTCACGATCTGTCCGGGGCCGAGCGCGGTGCTGGCGGCGCTGGCGCTCAGCGGCTTTCCCCCCGTGCCCTTCGCGTTTCTCGGCTTTCCACCGCGGAAGGCGGCGGAACGGCGGGCGCTGCTGCGCGACTGGCGGCCGCGCGGCGCGACGCTCGTGCTGTTCGAGTCGCCGCTGCGGCTCGCGGCGCTGCTGCGCGACATCGCGGAGGTGTTCGGCGGTGGGCACGCCGTCGCGGTGGCGCGAGAGCTGACAAAAATCCACGAGGAAATCATGCGGGGGACGGCGGCGGAACTCCACGCCCGCTGCCAGGCCGAACCGGTGCGCGGCGAGTGTACGGTCGTGGTGGCGCCCGCTCCCGCAGAAGAGGCTCCGGGGGAGGCGGGCGACGCATGGCGTGCCGAGCTCGCCCGGATGCTTCAACAGGGGGTGCCGCCCGCGAAGGCGGCGGCCGCCGTGGCGAAGGCCCATGGGTTGAAACGGTCCGATGTCTACCGGCACGCCTTAAGCAGTCGCGACAGCCCCGAAGAACGATGAACCGGCCGCGAGGCGGCCGGTTCCGAATGCACTGCCGCGTCAGACGGCGCTCGACAGGCGGGCGGAACGAGCCAGCTGGTCGATGCAGTCCTGGCAGATGTTCTTGTTGCGGAAGACCTGCACGTTCTGCGCGCTGCCGCAGAACACGCACGCCGGCTCGTACTTGCGCAGGATGATCTTGTCCCCGTCCACGTAAATCTCCAGCGAGTCCTTGTCTCCGATGTCGAGGGTGCGGCGAAGTTCGATGGGGATCACCACGCGGCCGAGGTCGTCGACGCGGCGGACGATCCCTGTGGACTTGATCATGCGAATCGCCCCTTCCCACGATTAAGGGCCGTTCTCGGCTAATCCTACCAGCGGCCGGCAAAAAAAGTCAAAGGCCTTTCGGCGACAATCTTTCGCGCATTGGCGCCGGTTTTTGGGGGTCGTCGCCTCACTCGGTTGCCGTTTCTTCGACGATGGACCCAGCCCTCGGGTTCCCCTTTTTTCTGGAAAACCTGTCTGGCAACGGCGCAGGCATTTGACAGCCCTGTGGGCTCCCCTTAAAATTGGGGCCACTTCAGGGAACGACCAACGCGAGGATGGAGCGGCGCCTGCGAGCGCACCCGCAGCGAGCCGGGACGGTGGAAGCCGGCGGCAGCGGCGCAGGTGGGCATGGCTCCGGAGTGCGCGGGCGAATCCGGGCAGGCGCTGGCCTGGGAGTAGCCGCGCCGGTGGCTCCGTTATCGCCGCGGTGCGGAGCACCGCATGAGCTCGCCGGCGCAAGCCGGCGGGGAAAAAGGGTGGTACCACGAGGCGGCCTCGTCCCTTTCGGGACGCGGCCGCTTTCCTTTGAGGAGGGGTAGCATGAAGACACCGTTTTACATGACGGCCGCGATCGACTACACGAACGGCGATCCCCACTTCGGCCACGCGTATGAGAAGGTGACGGGCGACGTGATCGCGCGGTATCAGCGCCTCCGCGGCAGGGACGTGTTCTACGTGGTGGGCGCCGACGAGCACAGCTTCAACGTCGCGCGCGCGGCGCGGGAGGCCGGGCTCGAGCCCAAGGAATACTGTGACCGGATGGCGGCCGTGTTCCGCGACACGTGGGACCTTCTTCACATTTCGTACACCGAGTTCATGCAGACGAGCGACCCTCGCCACGAGCGCGCCGTGCAGATCCTGGTGCAGCGCATCTACGACAACGGCTACGTGTACAAGTCGACGTATCGCGGGCTGTACTGCCGCTCGTGCGAGGCCTTCTACACGGAGAAAGACCTCGTCGACGGGAAATGCCCTTGGCACGAGAGCCCCGTCGAGACGGTCGAGGAGCCCAACTACTTCTTCAAGCTGTCCGCGTTCGGAGAGCGCCTGCAGCGGCACATCGAGCAGAACCCGGGCTTCATCGAGCCGGAGAGCCGGCGCAACGAGATCCTGCGGCTCCTGGAAGGCGGCCTTGAGGACATCAGCATTTCGCGCGCCAACCAGACGTGGGGCGTGCCGGTCCCGTGGGACGAGAGCCAGGTCGTCTACGTGTGGTTCGACGCGCTGATCACGTATCTCTCCGGCGCCGGCTTCGGCTGGGACGAGGAGCGGTTCAAGCGGTACTGGCCGGCCCAACTGCACCTCATCGGAAAGGACATCACGCGCTTTCACTGCGTGATCTGGCCCGCCATGCTCTGGGCCGCCGGGCTGCCGCTGCCCGAGAAGGTCTTCGCGCACGGCTTCTGGTACTGCAACGGGCAGCGGTTCTCGAAGTCGCTGGGCAACGTCATCGACCCGCGGGACCTGGTCGAGCGGTACGGGCTCGACGCGGCGCGCTACTACCTCGTGGCGGAGGCGCCTTTCGGCCTGGACGGGAACTACACGGACGAGTCGATCCTGAAGCGGACGAACTCCGATCTTGCGAACGATCTGGGCAACCTCCTCAGCCGCACCACCGCGATGATCGAGCGCTACACCGGCGGCCTCGTGCCGGAGCCGGAAGCGTCGGTCTCCGAGGAGCTGCGCTCCCTGGCGGACGAAGTGGCACGCGAGTACGCCGCGGCGATGGACGAACTGCGCCTGCACGACGCCGTCGCGCACGTGTTCCGCCTCGTCCGGCGGGCGAACAAGTTCACCGACGAGCGCGCGCCGTGGGAGCTGGCGCGCGACCCGGCGCGGCGCCGGGAGCTGGAGGGCACGCTGTACGCCCTTGCGGAGACCCTTCGCGTGGCCGGCCTGTTGCTGTCGCCGGTGCTGGTGAAGGCATCCGTCGAACTGTTCCGGCAACTCGGGCTTCCCGAAGAGGCGGTGCGCGGCGCCACGTGGGAGGACGTCGCCTGGGGCGGCCTGAAGCCGGGGACGCGCGTGCAGCGCGGCGCGCCGCTGTTCCCGCGGCTCGACCCGGCCGAGGTTCCGCCGCTCGTCCCGGCGCGCGCCGA
>JADGHN010000059.1 GCA_019683875.1 Clostridia bacterium | reverse complement strand
CCCCCCCAGGTATCACCCGCGGCCCGCCAGTCGGGGGGGCGGGCAGCGGGGCCCCCCCCGCGCCGGGGGGGCGCGGTACAGGGCCACGGCGGCCCGCGGGCTGGCGCCGACGTCCACCTCCGGGCGGTGGCGCGTCGCCCGCACAAGATGGACGGCGTACTGCGCCACCTCCGGCGCGACGGCGACATCGCGCACCGCCTCGATGAAGCCTGCGAGGTCCTCGCCCGAAGCGACGGGCTGCAGCCGCGCGAGCACGTCCTCCGCAGCTTCCCGGCGCCCGACGCGCAGCAGCATCTCGAGTTCGCCGGCGTCGCTGGGGTAGCCCACGGTCACGCGCACGAAGAAACGGTCGAGCTGCGCTTCCGGAAGGGGAAAGGTCCCCTCCATGTCGACGGGGTTCTGTGTGGCGAGGACGAGAAACGGCCGGGGCAGCGGCCGCGTCTCCCCGTCCGCGGAGACCTGGCGCTCCTCCATCGCCTCCAGCAGGGCCGCCTGGGTGCGGGGCGTCGCGCGGTTGATCTCGTCGGCCAGCAGCACATGGGTGAAGATCGGTCCCTCACGGAAGCGGAACTCCGCCGAGCGGGGATCGAACACGGCCGTGCCGAGAATGTCGCTGGGCATGAGGTCCGGGGTGAACTGCACGCGGCGGAAGGTCAGCGCGGAAAGTCTCGCGAGCGCCTGGGCCAGGCGGGTCTTGCCCGTCCCCGGCACGTCCTCCAGGAGGGCGTGGCCCTCGCAGAGCAGCGCGATCAGCAGGAGCTCGACGGGACGGCGCATGTCGACCAGCACGCGCGCCACCTCAGCCTGGACCGTCTCGGCCCAGGCCGCGATGCGGGAGACGTCAGGCAAGGGAACGGCCTCCTCGAACAGGGCTTCAGGGGCGCCGCGGTCGCGCTCGCTTTCACCGGCGGGCCTTCGCGGCCGGAGCGCGCCTCACCTGCCTGCGACGCGCGTCGTCATCCGGCGCCCGCGCCCTCCGTGGCCGGCGGCCACGCGAACGCGTCCGCCGCCAGGTCCGCGCGCCGCGCCGCTTCCCGGGCGGCGGCGTCGGCGTCGCCGTACAAGAAGTCGAACAGCATCCGAAGCCCTTTGACCAGCCCCGGCCCCGGGCGCCCGAAGAGGCTTTCGGGCAGCAGGAAGACGCGTCGTTCCCGAATCGCCCGCAACTCTCCCCATCCGGGACGCCCGGCGATGTCCGCCACCCGCATGCGCCGTTCGGCCGTGCCGCACCACGACGCGCACAGCACGTCCGGGTCGCGCGCTCGCACCTCGTCCGGCTCGACGGGACCGCTCTCGCGGTCCAGGTCGGCGAAGGCGTTCCGCAGGCCGAGGAAGGCGAACATGTCCGTGACCCAGCTGGGGCGGCCGGCGACGATGATCGGCTTCGGCCACCATTCCCACGCGCCCGTCTCCGGCGGCGACTCCATGCGCGCGCGCGCGGCGGCCGCGTTGCGCCGAACCTCCTCCGCCGCGGCATCCATCTCCGCCACCAGCGCCCGGCCGCGGTCCGCTTCCCCGAGCGCGTCGGCGACCTGCTGCACGCCGCGGCGCACGCCGGCCCAATCGTGGGCGTCGACGACGATGAACGGCAGGCCGCGCTCCCGGAGGCGCTCCACGTTGCGCTCCATCCCGGGGACGCTGAGGGATGCCAGGACGAGGTCCGGACGGAGGGCGGCGACGGCGTCGACGTCGACGTCCAGGTCGCTGCCCACCTCCGCCACGTCCAGGGCGAACGCGGGATCCTTCAGCGACCAACGGTCCGCGCCCACCAGGCGGTCCCGCAGCCCGAGTGCCAGGACGATCTCAGTATTGCTGGGACAGAGCGACACGACGCGCACGGGCGTGGCCCTCCCGGGTTCGAACGTCACCGCGCCGCTTCCACGGCGTCGTGGCCGCGGCCGAGGCCCAACTGCTCCTGGATGGGCTTCATCGCCTCGATGCAGAACCGGATGTGCGCGTCGAGGTCGACGCCCAGTTCCTGCGCGCCCTTGTAGATGTCGTCCCGGTTCACGCCCTTGGCGAACGCCTTGTCCTTGAGCTTCTTCTTCACCGAGGCGACCTCGAGGCCGTCGAGGCTCCTGTCCGGCCGCACGAGCGCGCAGGCCGTGATGAAGCCGGACAGCTCGTCCACGGCGTACAGCGCCTTCGCCAGCAGGGAGACGCGCGGCACGCCGGAGTAATCGGCGTGGCCGAGGATGGCCTCCCGGATCTCCGCCGGCCAGCCGAGTTCCTCCAGCACCTGGACGCCCCGGAACGGGTGGTCCTCCTTGGACGGATACCTCTCGTAGTCGAAGTCGTGGATGAGCCCCGTGACGCCCCACTTGTCGGGGTCCTGGAAGAACTCGCGCGCGTAGGCCCGCATGCAGGCCTCCACGGCCAGGCAGTGGCGCCGCAGGCTTTCGCTCTGAACCCACGTGGTCAACAGGTTCCACGCTTCTTCTCGGCTGGGAATCTCGATCACGGTTCCTTCCTCCTTGACCCTCGCCAGGGAATGTCGGGCACGCCTGCGCGCCGGTTGGCCACGCGGGCCATGGAAAACAACAGGTCCGACAGCCGGTTCAGGTAGCGCAGCGCCTCGGGAGCGACGGAAGCTTCAGCGGAGAGTGCGACGACTTCACGTTCGGCACGGCGGCAGACGGTGCGCGCGAGGTGCAGGGCCGCGCCCGCCCGCGAGCCGCCGGGAAGAATGAAGGTGGTCAGCGCGCCGGCTTCCTCTTCGTGACGGTCGATCCAGCGCTCCAAGCGGTCGACGGCGTCCTGTTCGACCGGGGGGACGGCCAGGCGCTCTCGTCCTGACGGGGATGCGAGTTCCGCGCCGATCGCGAAGAGCTCTTCCTGGACCGTCTCAAGCTGCGCCTCGAGGTCCCGGGTGTCGCCGGGCAGGCTGGACAGCTCCGCCCGGCACACGCCCAGCGCGGCGTTGAGCTCGTCCAGCGTGCCGTACGCCTGGACCCGCGCAGCCGTCTTCGGCACGCGGCGCCCGCCGAAGAGCGAGGTCGTTCCGTCGTCTCCGGTGCGTGTATAAATTTTCGTACAGGCGTCTCCTTTCGTTGAGGGCCTCAAGGCCGCCTCAGGGCGCGGCGCCGTTTCCGGACGGCGCCGGCTCGCCGGCGAGGCCCGCGGCGATGGCGGTCCACGCCTCGCCCGTCGCGAAGCGCCGCTGCCAGCTGGCCACCCCGGCCAGGCCGCGCTGCCGCGCCACCGACGCGCGCGCGTGAAGCGTGTCCGCCGTCTCCAGCCACATCTTCCGGATCGCGTCGCCTTCCCGCCACTCCAGGTACGGAAGCCCGGTCGACGCGTCCTCCACGACGGCCCCGCGATCCTGGAACCGGGCGGCTTCGGCCATCCCAAGCGCCCGGCTGGCCAGCCCCGACGAGGACTCCGTCCACAGGCGCGTGTACAGCGGAACGCCCAGAACGAGCTTGTGCGCCGGCACCTCGGCCAGCATGGCCTCCACCCCGGCTTCCACCCACGGCATCGCCGCCACCGGGCCCGCCCGGCGCGATCCCTGCGTGTATTGATCGTACCCCATCGCGATCACGAGATCCGCCGAGCGTCCCAGCGCGGCGCGGTCGTAGCACAGTTGCCAGTTCGGGCTCGGCCCGGGAAACGTGACGTCGACGGAGACGATCAGGCCAGCCATGCGCGCCAGGGGAGCCAGTTCCCGCACGAACTGGGTGAAGGCGTCGCGGTCGGCCACGTCCATATTCTCCCAGTCGATGTTGATCCCGTCAAAGCGATAGAGGCGCGCGTAGGCCAGCAACTCCCGCTCCATGCGCAGCCGGGCGCGGCTGTCCTGCAGCACGCGGTGCGTGCGCTCCGGATCGAAGGAGTTTCCGAAGAGCGGCCACACCGCCAGCCCTCGCGCGTGCGCCGCCGACACGTAGCCCGCGTCCGCGATGCTCGTGACCGAGCCGTCCTCGGCCAGGTGCAGCCAGGTGGGCGAGATGACGTTGACGCCGGGCATGGGCGGATATCCCGCGACGTCCGGCGGCGACGCGCCGACCAGGTCCCACGTCAGGTTGATCGGACCCGCGGGGACCCCGGGCGCTGGCGCGTCCGGCTCCCGCGGCGCCTCGCCGGGGACGATGCCGGTGAGCGCCACGGCCCCCTTGGGCAGGTACCCCAGCCGGCCATCCTCCAGCCGCGCCCGGTACCAGCCGTCGCGCTCCTCAAAGATGCGCACCGGCCGGCCTCGCTCCACGCGGGCGAGCCGTGGCGCGAAGCGGGACGGAGCCGTGCGTAGCCACCCGGCGGACGTGACCTCTCCCTGGAGGCGGGGCGTGCTCCGCCGGTCGACGATGACGGTGTGAGAAGCGTCGTCGACCCTCACCTCGAGGCCGTAGACGTCCGCCAGCGGCCGCGCCGGCACGTAGGGGCGGTCGCCCACAAGGCGCAGCGGCACGGTCAGGGTCAGCGGCTCGTCGTTCACCCAAGCGGTCAGGTCGTCGCGCTCGAAGACGATGAGGCGGTTCTTCGTCGTCAGCACGAGCAGTTGCGCGTTCCGGTCCCAGTACGCGTCCGGGTCGACCCGCTCATGTAGGGCGGACAGCGGCAAGAGCACTTCGCCGCGCTCCAGGAGCGGCGGCGCGTCCAGGCGCGTTCCCTCGAAGACCAGCGCCGGTTCCGCGGAAGACGACCATGGGCGCAGGGCCGTCCAGCCGCCGTCCCAGAGCCATCGCGCGCCGGCGGCCGCGACGGCGACCAACACAAGTCCGATGAGCACGCGCGGGACGCGCGGAGGCCGGCGCGCGCGCAGGCGGCTCGGTACCGTGGTCGACATACGCGGGGACTTCGACGCAGGAGGCGAAGTTCATGCCGCGGCCGGGCCGGCCGCGGCATGAAGTTCCTGCCACGCGCCCCGATCGGGGGACGTCAGGCCTTGACGGCCTGCGACTCCGGCTTCGCCCCGTGCACCACGGCGCGGGCGAGTTCGCGGAAAGCCTCGGCGGAAGCCGACTCCGGCGCGGCGACGACGATGGGCGTGCCCTCGTCGCTGGCCCGGCGCACGGCGGGCTCCAGCGGGATGCGGGCAAGTAGCGGGGCGCCGAGCTGCTCGGCCATCCGCTCCCCACCGCCGGAGCCGAAGATCTCGACCGTCTCCCCGCAGTGCGGGCATACGAAGGACGCCATGTTCTCCACGACGCCCAGCACGCGCATGTTCGTCTTCTCGGCGAACAAACCGGCGCGCTTGGCGACGCTCGTCGACGCCTCCTGCGGCGTCGTCACGACGAGCATCTCCGACCGGGGCAGGCGCTGCGCGAGGGAGAGGGGTATGTCCCCGGTCCCCGGCGGAAGGTCGACCACGAGGAAGTCGAGGTCCGCCCACAGCACGTCGCGCAGGAACTGTTCCACGGCTCCGCTGATCATCGGGCCGCGCCAGATGACCGGCGTGTCCCGGTCGATGAGGAAGCCCATGGACATGACCTGCACGCCGTGGGCGTCGATGGGGACGATGGCGCCGTTGAAGACGCGGGGCGGGCCACTGACGCCCATCATGGTGGGGATCGAGAAGCCGTAGATGTCGGCGTCCAGGAGGCCGACCTGGTGGCCTTCCTGGGCGAGGGCCACGGCGAGGTTCGCGGTCACGGTGGACTTGCCGACGCCGCCCTTCCCGCTGGCCACGGCGATCACCCTCGTGCGCGAGGACGGGTCGAGGATCGGCGACTTCGGTTCGGGCTGCGGGCCGCGGATCTTGCGGACGAGCGCCTCGCGCTGCTCGTCGTTCATGACGCCGAGCTTGACCTCGACGTCCCTGACGCCGGGCACCGCCTTCACGGCGTCGGCGACGTCCTTTTCGATGCGCGTGGCCAGGGGGCAGCCCTGGACGGTGAGAAGGATCTCGACGAACACGCGGCCGCCGTCGACATCCAGCCGGCGGACCATGTCGAGGTCGGTGATGGGCCGCCCGAGTTCGGGATCCTTGACTTGCGTCAGCGCTTGCCAAACTGCATCGCGGTTGGCCATGGGCGCCACCTCCAGAAATCCAATGCCATTGTACCCTCGGCGGCGACGGGCGGCATCCGCCGCCGGTCACGGACGGATTTCCGATTGTTGCCGGGACCGGCGCCCCTCGATTCTTCGCAGGGGGCGTCGTATAGTATGGAAAAGTGGGTCTCCGGCCCAACGCGGGTGGTGCTGAGCGGTGAATACGACCGCGCTTCTGCTGGAACACCTCTCCGACCGCGACATCGAGTTTCTCGTGCGCACCGTGGTGACCCGGCGTTCCGATTACGAGCACATCTGCGGCCTCTTGCGCGACAAGCCGGACCTGATCGACATCATGCTCGACGATCCTCAGCTGTACGAGCGGGTTGCCGCCGACCCCGACATCGTGGGCAAGGTCTCGCCGTACTTCTTCTTCTCGGTCCTGCTCCGGCAGGTGCGCCGGGACTTGCGGACCATGGCGCACACGCTGGAATACGGGCCGGACCAGACTCGCGTGCCCGTCTTCGACGCCGGCGAGCTGCGCGCCGTGCTGGACGACGCCGCGCGCCGGGACTACCTCGCCGATCTCCTCGCGTCGTTCACGCGGACGCAGAACGAGGCCATGTGGCTGCACGCCGGCGAGCGCATCTACCGCTGGCGCTTCAGCGAGCTGGACCTGGCCGCGCTGGAACGGCTGCGCGGCGTCGTCGACGAGCGCGACCGCTTCGCCGTGGACCGGCGCATCGGCGACCTGACCCTGTTCCTGGCCGGCACCTGCGCCGACCCCGACAACCGCAAGTGCCTGCTGGACGCCGTGCAGCAGGCCCGCACGGCGCCGCAGGCCACCTCGTTCCCGGAGGTCCTGGAGGCCCTGGAGAACCGCGGCCGGGAGGCGTTCCTGCAGGCGGCGCAGCATCCGATCGCCCGCGCCACGGGCGCCGACCGGCTCCTCGCCTCGCTGGCGGAAAGCATGCGCCCGGCGCGGAAGGTTCTGAACCTCCTGATGGAGCGCCACGTGGAGCCCTTCCGCAAGGACTGGTTCAAGACGCCGCTCCTGGAAGCCGGCCGGTAGGCTACAGCGTCCGCGCCTCGCCGGGGTACACGAGCCCGCGCTGGCTGTCGACGGTCACCGTCTGGCCGGGTTCGAGCTGCGCCGTCGCGCCCTTCGCGCCCACGATGGTGGGAATCCCCAGCGAGATGCCCACCACCGCGGCATGCGACGTCAGCCCGCCCTCTTCCGTGATGATCGCCGCCGCCCGGCGGATCGCGTCCATCCACTCCCGGTCCGTGGCCGGCGCGACGAGCACCGAGCCCGGCTGGAAGCCGGCGAGGTCCGTCACGCGCAGCGCCACGTGCACCGGGCCGCTCGCGGACCCTTGACCCAGGCCTGTCCCGCGTAGAATCACATCGCCCACGGTATGCACCTTCATCAGGTTCGTCGTGCCGCGCACGCCCGCCGGCAGGCCGGCCGTGATGACGACGAGGTCGCCGTCCGCGACCGCCCCGCGTCGCTGCACCGCGCGGACGCTGCGGTCGAGCAGGTCGTCCGTGCCGCCGGCCCGCTCCATCGGGTAAGGTTCCACGCCCCACACCAGCGTGAGCCGGCGCAGCGTGGCCGGATCGGGCGTGACGGCCAAGATCCGCGCGCGCGGCCGCAGCCGCGCCACCATGCGGGCCGTGAACCCGGATTCCGTCGCCGTGATGATGGCGTCGGCGGCCAGGTCTTCCGCCGCCGCCACCGTGGCGTGGCAGACGGCGTCCGTCACGCCGCCGCCCGCCGTGCGAGCGTAGCGGGCCAGCCACTCCGAATGGGGAAACGCCTGCTCCGTCCGCTCGGCGATCCGGGCCATGGTGGCGACCGCCTCCACCGGGTACGCGCCGACGGCCGACTCGGCGGAGAGCATGACGGCGTCCGTGCCGTCGAGGATGGCGTTGGCCACGTCCGCCGCCTCGGCGCGGGTGGGACGGGGGTGCGCGACCATCGACTCCAGCATCTGCGTGGCCGTGATCACCGGCTTGCCCAGCTCGACGCAGCGCCGGATGATGTCCTTCTGGATCAGCGGCACCTCTTCCGGCGCGCACTCCACGCCGAGGTCCCCGCGCGCCACCATCACGCCGTCGGCCGCCTTGAGGATCTCGCCGACGCGCTCCACCGCCTGGCGCGTTTCGATCTTGGCGATGATCATCGCCTCGCCGCCGCATTCCTCGACGACGCGGCGCACGGCGATGACATCCTCGGCACGCCGGATGAAGGACGCTGCCACGAAGTCGGCGCCCGCGGCCAGCCCGGCGGCCAGGTCGCGCTCGTCCTCCGGGAGCAGCACGGGAAGGCTGAGATCCGCGCCCGGCACGTTCACCTTCTTGCCGCCCGCGAGCGGGCCGCCGGCGAGGACGCGCAGGATGACGTCCTCCCCCTCGATCTCCTCGACCTCGAAGACCAGGTTGCCGTCGTCGATGAGGACCGTCTCGTGGGGACGGAGATCCTGAGCGAGGCGATCGTAGTTCACGGCGACCGTCAGGACGTCGCCGCGCGCCGCCGGACGCGGGGCGAGGCGCAACCGCTCCCCCGGCCGCAGCACGGTGTCCGGCGGCACGTCGCCGATGCGGATCTCCGGGCCGCGCGTGTCGAGCAGCAACCCGACGACGCGCTCCGGCGCCAGCGCGCGGCGCACTTCCCGTACCGTCTCCAGCCGGCGCGCGAGATCGGCCGGCCCGCCGTGCGACAGGTTGATGCGGATGACGTCGGCGCCGGCGCGGATCACCGCCTCGAGCATGTCGGGCGTGTCGCAGGCCGGTCCCATCGTGGCGACGATCTTCGTTCGGCGCATGACCCGCTCCCTGCGAGTGACCTGCTCCTTACGAGGACAACACTTGGGCCAGCTCCCAGATGCTGCGGTCGATCGCCGGCCGCCCGGCGACGACCTCCTCCAGCGGCGTCTCCACCACCGTTTCGCCGCGCACGCCGACCATCACGCGGTGGCGCCCGGCGACGAGCGCGTCCACGGCCGCCGCGCCCAGGCGCGCCGCCAGCCAGCGGTCATACGCGGACGGCGAGCCGCCGCGCTGGACGTGTCCGAGCACGGTGACGCGCGCCTCGATGCCGAACTCTGCCAGGCGGCGTGCGACGTCGTAACCGGACGCGGCCCCCTCGGCCACGACGATGATGCTGTACAGCTTTCCGCGCTCGCGACCCCGCCGGAGCCGCTCCACCACGCTGTTCGCGTCGAAGCCGACCTCGGGAAGGATGATCGACTCCGCCCCGTCGGCGAGCCCGGCGTGCAGCGCGATGAAGCCGGCGTGGCGCCCCATCACCTCCACGACGAACGTGCGCTCGTGCGCGGTCGCCGTGTCGCGGATCTTGTCGATGGCCTGCACGACCGTGTTGATCGCGCTGTCGAAGCCGATCGTCCGCTCGGTGCCGTGCAGGTCGTTGTCGATGGTGCCCGGCACCCCCACCGCCGGCACGCCGCGCGCCTCAAGCGCCAGCGCGCCGCGCAGCGAACCGTCGCCGCCGATGACGACGACGCCGTCGACGCCCTCGCGCCGCAACCGTTCCGCCACGCGGGTCTGGACGTCGGGTTGCAGGAACGGTTCGCAGCGGCCCGTGTGGAGGATCGTCCCGCCACGGTGGACGATGTCCGCGACGGACGACGCGTCCATCGGAAGCACGTCCCAGTTGACGAGGCCCCAATACCCGCGGCGCGCTCCCCACACCTCGAGGCCCGCGTACAGCGCCCGCCGCACGACGGCGCGCACCGCCGCGTTCATGCCCGGCGCGTCGCCGCCGCTGGTGAGCACCAGGATCCGGTTCAATCCGCTTCGTCCCCCGGTTGCTTGGGATCCCGCTCGTCCCGGCCGCCGGGCCGGCGGGCCGGCATCCGCGCGAGGAGTTCGGCGAGGATTTCGTGCGCCTCCTCCGCTTCCGACTCGGGGACGAGCACCTCGTACGGGCCGGACGGCCCGAGGTGCGGGACGCCCCCGCTGCGCAGCATGACGAGAAACCCTTCCTGCTCCAGCATCTCCTTCAGCATCTGCGCCCAAGCTTCGTGTGGCGCGATATAGAGGACGCGCCACGCGGATGACCTCGGACCACGCTGCAGGATGGCCGCCTCCTCTACGGGGTGACGCTTCGACCCGGTTCGACGCGCTCCTTCCCGTAACGCCGCGCGGCTCCGCCCGGCGGAGCCGCCGCAACCGGGCCGAGGATCGGTTCCATCCCAAAGTTGCTCGATTTCAGCTCAGCAAACTCTGAAGCCGCAGGGCGAGGCCGATGTCGCCCTGCAGCTTCAGGCGACCGGACATGAACGCCGTCATCGGGTTGAGCCGGCCGGCCATGAGATCGGCGAAGTCGCCGGCCGACATGGTGATCGTCACGGAAGGGTCGGGCGCCGTCCCCTCGGCCACCTCGACCTGCCCGCCGGCAGCCCTGGCGTAAAAGGCGCCGCCGTCCTCTCCTGTTAGGATGAACTGGAATGTCCCCTCGATGCCCGCGACCTTGTCGGGATGCTGGGCGATGTTCGCCCGCAACGTCTCCACCCAATCGGCGATGGCCATCGGCATCCGTCCCTTCGGTGGCAACTCCCTTCCATCGTACAATGGACGGCAGGAGAGAGCCATGCGCGCGATCGACCTGAACGCGGACCTCGGAGAAAGCTTCGGCGCGTGGCGCCTCGGCGAGGACGGCGCGCTTCTCGCCGCCGTGTCGTCGGCGAACGTGGCGTGCGGCTTTCACGCCGGGGACCCGCTGACGCTGCTGGAGACGGTGCGGCGCGCGGCGCGGGCGGGCGTGTCCGTCGGCGCGCACCCGGGTTACCCGGACCCGCGCGGCTTCGGCCGGCGGGAGCTGGCCGCGTCGCCGGACGAGGTGTTCGCCGACGTGCTGTACCAGGTCGGCGCGGCGGCCGCGGCGTGCCGCGCGGCCGGCGTCCCGCTGCGCCACGTGAAGCCGCACGGCGCGCTCTACAACCGCTGCTGCCGCGACGACGCGGCGGCCGAGGCCGTCGTGCGGGCGGTCGCCGCGTTCGACCCGTGGCTGTGCGTGTACGCCCCGCCCGGTTCCGCCCTCGCGCGCGCCGCGGAGCGCGCCGGATTGCCGGTCCGGCGCGAGGGGTTCCCGGACCGCGGGTATCTTCCGGACGGGAGCCTGGCGCCGCGGCAGGCGCCGGGCGCGGTGGTCGAGGATCCGGACGCGGTGGCGCGCCGCGCCGTGCAGATGGCGCTGGAGCGCCGCGTCCAGGCGGTGGACGGGCGGTGGCTCAAACTGGACGTGGACACGCTCTGCATTCACGGCGATCACCCCGGCGCCGCGGCGCGGGCGATGGCGGCGCGCCGCGCGCTGGAGGCGGCCGGGGTGGCGGTGCGCGCGTGAGCGCCAGGCGCGGCGGGGGCGGCGCG
>JADGHN010000058.1 GCA_019683875.1 Clostridia bacterium | reverse complement strand
GTCGTTGATCACGCGAACCAGGACCTTGCCGGCCGGGCGCCCGTCGAAGAACTCGAACGACAGCGCCTGGATGTGCCCGAAAAGCTGCGCGCGCAGGTCGCGGAGGACGTCCTGGCCCATGCGGTTCGTCAGGCGGATGCGCACGTAGGACGCCACCCAGTAGACGAGCTGCAGGGCGAGGTAGCCCGCGGCGTAGCGGTCGAGCGCCGTCAGGCGGCCGGGCGCGATGGCCCGGTCGATCGCCAAGCCCAGGATGAACGGCAGCGCGAGCCGCGTGCCCGAGGCGACCAGCGTGAAGGCGAGAGCCCACGCGACCCTCCGCCGGTACGGCGCCACGTACGACAGCAACCGCCAGAGCTGGCGCGCGTCGAACGGCTTCTCGACGGCGTCCTCCTCCCGGTACGAGAACCGCTCGCTCTTCCGCTCCGGAAGCGGGATTTCCCCGAGGAACCGCGACAACCGCTGCATCACGGCACTCATGCGCCCTCGCCCCCTTCCCCGGCCCTCGCGCGCCGGGCCTTTTCCTCCTCGTAGTCGCGGAACTGGACGTCGTACACCTGGCGATAGATGCCCCCGCGGAGGAGAAGCTCCTCGTGCCGGCCCCGCTCCACGATGCGGCCGCGGTCGAGGACGAGGATCTCGTCCGCGCGGCGCAGGCTCGAGAGCCGGTGCGCGATGATGAACGTCGTGCGACCTTCCATGAGCTCTTCGAGCGCTTCCTGGATCAGGTATTCCGTCTCCATGTCCACGCTGGACGTGGCGTCGTCGAGCACGAGGATGCGCGGGTCGGCCAGGATGGCGCGGGCGATGGCGATGCGCTGCTTCTGCCCGCCGGAGAGGCCGAGGCCGCGCTCGCCGACCACCGTGTCGTACCCCTGCGGCAGCTCACTGATGAACTCGTGCGCCTGCGCAAGCCGCGCCGCGCGCTCGATCTCCGCCTGGCTGGCGCCCGGCCGACCGTAGGCGATGTTCTCCCGGATCGACGCCGAGAAGAGGAACGTGTCGGACAGGACGAAGCCCACGTGGGACCGCAGCGCGTGCAGATCCCACTGGCGCACGTCGACCCCGTCGACGCGCACGCGCCCCCGCGTGACGTCGTAGAAGCGGGGAATGAGCGACACCAGCGTGGTCTTGCCCGAACCCGTCGCCCCGAGCAGGGCCACCGTCTTACCGGCCGGGGCGTCGAGCTCGATGTCCTCAAGCACGACGGGACCGTCGGAATAGCGGAACGAGACTTCCTCGAAGCGGACGGAACCGCGCGGCTGCTTGACGATGACCGGCTTGGGCGGCGAGGCCACGTGCGGCGGCGCCTCAAGGATCTCCAGGAGGCGGACACCCGCGGCCTGCGCCTGCTCCACGAGGTTGACGAGGAAGCCGAGCTCCCGCAGCGGCCAGATCAGGTAGCCGATGAGGCTGAAGAAGGCCACGAGCTCGCCCAGCGTGATCTCGTGCCGGATCACCAGCCGGCCGCCGTACCAGAGCAGCAGCGTCGCCGAAAGGTTGCCGATCGCCTCCATGATCGGAATGTAGGTCGCGATCAGGTCCGTGGCGACGACGTTCTTCCGCGCGAATTCCTCGTTGCGCTCGTGGAACCGCTCCACCTCGTGGCCCTCGCGCGCGAACGACTTCACCGTGCGGATGCCGGTGATGTTCTCCTGCACGACGGTCGTCAGGCGGGACAGCGACTCGCGAATCGCGGCGTAGGCCGGCCGGATGCGCCGGTCGAAGCGCAGCACGGCCACGGCGAGGAACGGCATGAGCGCGAACGTGACGAGCGTCAGCCGCGGCGACATCAGCCACATGGCGATCATGCCGAAGCCGACCATGAAGAAGAAGTCCATGATGAACACGAAACCCTGGGCGAAGAGCATGCGGAACGCGTCCAGGTCCAGGGTGAGGCGGGACATCAGGTCGCCCGTCTTGGCGTTGTCGTAGAAGGTGAACGAGAGCTGCTGCAGCTTTTCATAGAGAGCCGCACGCAGCACGTACACCGTCTTCTGCCCCGCCCACTCGCCCAGGTACTGGCGCCCGTAGTTGAAGACGCCCCGGACGAGCGCCACCGCCACGACCGCAAGGCCGATCGGCCAGAGCAGGTCCATGCGGCCGCCGTAGATGACGTCGTCGATCAGCCATCGGGTGAGGTAGGGCCGGATGAGGCCGATGGCGGTCAGCAAGCCCATGGACAGGACGGCGGAGATCAGGGTCCAGCGGTAGGGCCAATAGAAGCGCCGGAGCTTCGCGAACACCCACATCGCGCCGCACGACCTCCCGTCGGATACTCCGGCATTCTACCACGGGGTCCCCGGGGACGCCATGCCTTTCGGGACGCGAAGGATCCCGAGCCGGCGGCCGGAACGGCGCGAGCCCCCGGCTGTCCCGGGGGCTCACGGGGAATGGTGGCGCCGGAGTGCGGCGCGCGGTCAGGCGAAGTGGCAGGCGACGAAGTGGCCGGGCGCCGCCTCCCGGAAGGCCGGCACCTCTTCCGCGCACCGCTGCTGCGCGATCGGGCAGCGCGTGCGGAAGGGGCAGCCGCTGGGCGGATTGACGGGGCTCGGCACGTCCCCCTGCAGCACGATGCGCTCGCGGGAATGTTCCACGTCCGGGTCCGGGATGGGGATGGCCGAGAGCAGCGCCTGCGTGTACGGGTGCAGCGGGTGGCGGTGCAGCTCCTCGCTGGTGGCCATCTCCATCATGCGGCCCAGGTACATGACGCCGATCCGGTCGCTCAGGTACTTCACCATCGCCAGGTCGTGGGCGATGAAGAGGTACGTCAGGCCGCGCTCCTCCTGCAGCTTGCGCATGAGGTTGACGACCTGCGCCTGCACGGAGACGTCGAGCGCGGAAATCGGCTCGTCCGCGACGATGAACTCCGGGTTGACGGCGAGCGCGCGCGCGATGCCGATGCGCTGCCGCTGGCCGCCGGAGAACTCGTGCGGGAAGCGGTTCACATGTTCCTTGTTCAGGCCGACGGTCTGCAGGAGCTCCTGCACGCGCTCCGCGCGCGCCTTGCGGGACGGCGCGAGACCGTGGATGTCCAGGGCCTCGCCGATGATGTCGCCGACCGTCATGCGCGGGTTCAGCGAGGCGTACGGATCCTGGAAGATCATCTGCATGCGGCGGTAGAGCGCGCGACTCTGCGCGGCCGGCGCCCGGTGCACGTCGATGCCATCGAAGATGACGGAGCCCTTCGTGGGGCGGTACAGGCGGACGATCGTGCGGCCGACGGTCGTCTTTCCGCAGCCGGACTCGCCCACAAGGCCGAACACCTCGCCGCGCCTGATCTCGAACGAGACGCCGTCGATCGCCTTGACCCAGGCGCCGCGTCCGGCGGGGAAATACTTGCGGAGATCCTTGACTTCGAGCAGCGGTCGCGTGGCCGCGCCCTGTTCGGCGACGGCGCGTTCAGCGACGGCCATGGGCTACGCCTCCTTCAGCGGCGGCACGGCGTTGCGCCTGCGCCTCGGCCATGGGGTGATGCAACCAGCAGGCGGACAGGTGGCCCGGCTCCACGGCAAAATATTCGGGCTGCTTCCGCGTGCAGATCTTCATCGCCCACTCGCAGCGCGGCGCGAAGGCGCAGCCGGGCGGCGGGCTGAAGAGGTCCGGCGGGGTGCCGGGGATGCTGGCCAGGTCCGTCGTGGTGTCGGCGTCCAGCCGCGGCACGGACCGCAGCAGCGCCGCCGTGTACGGATGCTGGGGCCGGTAGAAGACGTCCCGCGCGCTGCCCGACTCGACGATCTTCCCGCCGTACATCACGAGGATGCGGTCCGCCAGTTTGGCCACGACGCCGAGGTTGTGCGTGATCATGATGATCGCCATGCCGAACTCGTCCTGAAGCTTCTGCATCAGCTCCAGGATCTGCGCCTGGATGGTCACGTCAAGCGCCGTCGTCGGCTCGTCGGCGATGAGCAGGCGCGGCCGGCTGGCGAGCGCGATCGCGATCATCGCGCGCTGACGCATGCCGCCCGAGAACTGGTGCGGGTACTGCATCGCCCGCTCCCGGGGGTTGGGGATGCCCACCAAACGAAGCATCTCCACCGCGCGGTCGAACGCCTCTCGCTTGGAGACCCGGTCGTGCTTGAGGATGTTCTCCGCGATCTGGCGACCGATCGTCATCGTCGGGTTGAGCGATGTCATCGGGTCCTGGAAGATCAGGCCGATGTCACCGCCGCGCACCTTCTGCATCTCGCGCTCCGAGAGCTTCAGAAGGTCCTTGCCGTCGAAGAGGATCTCGCCCTGGCGGATGAAGGCCGGCGGCGTCGGCAGCAGGCGGGTCACGGCCTGCATCGTCACCGACTTGCCCGACCCGGACTCGCCGACGATCGCCACGGTCTCGCCCTGTGCGACATCGAACGAGACGCCCCGGACGGCTTTCACTTCGCCGCCGTATGTCGTGAAAGATACTTGCAGGTCTCGCACCGACAACAATGATTGGGCCAACGGGGACGCCTCCTTTCTACTGCCGCAGTTTCGGGTCGAGCGCGTCGCGGAGACCGTCGCCCACCACGTTGAACGCGAACAGGATGATCGCCAGCAGCAACCCCGGAATGAACCACTGGTAGGGATATAACCGGTAGACCTGATACCCGTCGCTGATCATGGTGCCCAGCGAGGCCAGCGGCGGCTGGATCCCGAGGCCGATGAACGAGAGAAACGCCTCGCCGAAGATGGCGCCGGGAATCGTCAGGGTCATGTTGACGAGAAGGATGCCGAGGACGTTGGGCACGAGATGCTGGAGCATGATGCGCCACCGGCCCGCCCCGAGCGTGCGCGCCGCCAGCACGAACTCCTGCTCCTTCAGCTGGAGGACCTGGCCCCGGATGAGACGCGCGGCGCCGATCCATCCCGAGATGCCCATGGCGAGGATGATCGTCCAGAGGCCGGAGCCGACGATGACGAGAAGCAGGATCACGAGCAGCAGGTACGGGATGCCGTACATGATGTCGACGAAGCGCATCATGATGTCGTCGACGACCCCGCCGGAGAACCCGGAGATCAGGCCGTACAGCGTGCCGATGAACACGTCGAGCGCTGCGGCCGTGATGCCGATGAACAGCGAGATGCGCGTGCCGACCCACGCCCGGGTGAAGATGTCGCGGCCGAGCTTGTCCGTGCCGAACCAGTGATCCTTGCTGGGGCCGTGGTTGGCGATCATCCAGTTGTTCGTGGCCGTGTCGTACGGCGTGAGATAGGGTCCGACGATGGCGATGAGGGTCATGACGGCGAGGAGCACCAGCCCCAGCATGGCGAGACGGTTCTTCCTGAAGCGCCGCCATGCGTCCCCCCAAAACGTGACGGGAGGACGCTCGATGGCTTCCATCAACGCGGTGTCCATGCGTTCCGGCTCAAACAGCTCCGGGCGAAGTTCGGCAGCCACCCGTCAGGCCTCCCTCTTGCCGGTGATGCGAATCCGCGGATCCACGACCCCATAAAGCACGTCCACGAGGAAGTTCATGATGATCAGAAGCACCGCGTAGAAGAGGGTCGTGCCCATGATCAGCGGATAGTCGCGGTTGTAGATCGAGTTCACATAGTACTTGCCGAGCCCGGGGATCCCGAAGATCTGCTCCACGACGAACGTGCCCGTGGTGATGCCGGCGATGAGCGGACCCAGGATCGTGATGATGGGCAGGAGCGAGTTGCGGATCACGTGCCGCCACACCGTCTCGAACGCGGTAAGCCCCTTCGACTTCGCCGTGCGGATGTAGTCCTGCGTGATCACGTCCAGCACCGATGTCCGCATGAAGCGCGCCATGCCGCCGATCACGCCGAAGCCGAGCGAAATGGCAGGCAGGATCTGGTATTCAATCCCTCCCCAGCGCGCGATGGGCAGGATCTCCAGCTTCACCCCGAACAGCCACTGGAGCGCGCCCGCGATCACGAAGTTCGGGACGGAAATCGCAATGATGGCGATCGCCATCGTCACCATGTCGAGCGCGCGGTTCCGGTTCAACGCCGCGATGAGACCCAGGAAAAGCCCGAGGCCGACCGACCACAGCAGCGCCTCGACGCCGAGCAGCGCCGAAACCGGGAACCCGTCGCGGATCATCCGGTTCACGGACTGATCGCGGAAGCGCAGGCTGTCGCCCAGGTCAAAGTGCAGGAGATTGTTCAGGTAGATCAGGTACTGCTCGTAAAGAGGCTTGTCGAGCCCATACTTGTGCAGCATCAGCTGGTGGATTGGCTCCGGCAGCTTCGGGTCCGTGAAGGGATCGCCGGGGATCGAGTGCATGAGGATGAACGTCAGCGTGGCGATGGCCCAGAACGCGACCACACTGAGCAGGAAACGGCGAACGATGTAGCGGACCACGCGATCCACCTCCCTTTATGTAAACAAGATCAAATCTCCGTGCCGGCGTCCATGGCACGTTCTGCCTGCGCGGCGAACCGCCGCCGGTGAACGTGGTGAGACCCCGGAGTCCGGGGTCTCACCGTTCGCGCTGGCGCGATCCGCCGAGCGCGGCTTCTGTTCACCCGGCTTCAGCGCCGCTTAGCTGTTCGGGCGGCCCTGCGTGTAGGCCCACTTCCACTCGGTGTCCGCACCCGTGGCGCGACGGACGATGCCCTTCACCCACGGCTGCTCGACGTAGTTGCGAGCGGGCCAGAACATGGGCGCGATCGGAATCTCGTCGCGGATGATCTGCTCCATCTTCGCAAACGCCTGCATGCGGGCCGTGTTGTCGTTCGTGGTCTGCGTCGACTTGTCGAGATTCGTGTACTCGTCGTTGCACCAGTGCGGGTCGTTAAACGCCCAGTCGACCTTGTCGCTCTTGTAGAGGTCCGGGCTGCTGGACGTGTACCCGGTCGGGCAATCGAACAGGCTCATGAACGTCTCAGGATCGTCGTAGTCCGCGCCCCAGCCGGCGAGCGTCATGTCGAACTGGCTCTTCCTGTACATGTCGAGCCGCGTCTTGAAGTCGACGTTCACCAGCTTGAACTTGATGCCCAGAACCTGCGTGATCGCGTCCGTGATCGCCTGCGTCCACAGCTTGCCGGTGTCGCTGTCGCTGCCAACGAACGTGACGACCGGCAACTCCTTCAGGCCGAGCTCCTGCAAGCCTTCCTGCAGCAGCTGCTTCGCCTGCTCGACGTCAGCCTGCTTCGGGAAGAGGTCCTTGCCGACCCACTTCTCGTTGAAGGAGTTGCCCTCCTGGTCGTGGATCGAAGGCGGCGTCAGCGCCGTGGCCGGCAGCGAGCCGTTCTTCAGCACGTTGTCGACGAACGCCTGACGGTCGAAGGCCAGGGCGATCGCTTGGCGGATCTTTTTGTTCTGGAAGCTCTTGTTCTGGTTCCGCGGGTCGAGGTTGAACTCCAGGTACCACGTCGTCGCGTCGGCAAGGGTCTTGAGCATGCCCTTGTCCTTGTACGTCTGGATGTAGTCGCTGGGCACGCCGGTCGTGTCAAGCTGGCCACTGTCGAACATGTTCACGATCGTGGTGTTGTCCTTGATCATGTCGAAGTGGATCTTCTGCAGCTTGACGGTGTCCGCGTCCCAGTACGTGTCGTTCTTGACGAGGACGAGCTCGGAGTTGTGCGTCCAGCTGTCGATCTTGAACGGCCCGTTGAAGACCAGCTTGTCGGCGTCCGTCGCGAACTTGTCGCCGAACTTCTCCACGATGTCCTGGCGGACCGGCAGGTACGTGATGAACGAGGTCAGGCCGAGCCAGTACACCGTGGGCTGAGCCAGGTGCACGACGAGCGTCTTGTCGTCGGGCGTCTCGATGCCGACCTTCGAGAGCGCCTCTTCAACCTGCTGGTTGAAGGCCTCGGTATCCTTCTGGTACTGCGGATCCTTGTCGCCCTGCGGGTACTTCTTCGTATCCTTCGGGTCCGGCGGCGTCAGGGTGTTCGCTTCCTGCGCGCCCTGGATGTAGTACAGCTGGTAAGCGTACTGCGAAGCGGTGCGCGGGTCGATCGCACGCTTCCACGCGTACGCGAAATCCTTCGACGTGACGGGCTGGCCGTCCGACCACTTCGCGTCACGCAGGTGGAAGGTGTACGTCTTGCCGTCGTCGCTGACGTCCCAGCTCTCCGCGATCTCCGGCTGCAGCTTGCCGTCCGCATCGTAACGGGTGAGGCCGGCGAGCGTGGCATTCAAAACCTCAAAGGAGACCACGTCAGTGGCGACGCCCGGGTCGAGGGACGGCGGTTCCTCGCCGAGGTTGAGGTTCAGGTACTGGTTCTGGTCGATGCCACCCGTCTCGCTGCCCGTCTGCTCAGACTCGCTGCCGGTGGCCGGCGTCTTCCCGCCGCCGCCGCAGGCGCTGACCAGGAAGGCCGCGAGCACAAGCAACGTGATCAGCGACAGCAGCCGCTTGTTCCGTTGCCGCAATGCAATTCCTCCCCAGAAAAGATGTTCTCCAGCCCGGCCCGGACCGCTCCCCCGCGCACGCACGACGGCCCTGGGCCATGGCCAACGACGTAACATTCGTGGAGATCGCGCCAATTCCTCCTGTGCATGTCTCATCGCTTGATGATTCTCGTGTAAAACTTGGAAACTGTCGGAAAAAGGAGAGCGCCCGGCGCGAGCCGGGCGCTCTTCGACAGGGCGGACTAGAAGTCCATGTCGGGCATGTTGTTGCCGCCCGTCGCTTCCTTCTTCTCCGGAATGTCGGCCACGAGGGACTCCGTGGTGAGCACCATGGCCGCGATGCTGGCCGCGTTCTGCAGCGCCGAGCGCGTGACCTTCGCCGGGTCGATGACGCCGCGGCTGAACAGGTCGACGTACTCCATGGTGGTGACGTCGAAGCCGTGGCCGAACGGCAGCGTCTTCACCTTCTCGACCACGACGGAGCCCTCGAGACCGGCGTTCTGCACGATCTGGCGGAGCGGCTCCTCCAACGCGCGGCGGACGATGTCGATGCCCGTCTGCTCGTCGCGGTCATCGGCCTTGAGGTTCTCGAGCACCTTGATGCAGTGCACGTACGTGGCGCCGCCGCCGGGGACCATGCCCTCCTCGACGCCCGCGCGGGTCGCGTTGAGGGCGTCCTCGATGCGGTACTTCTTCTCCTTCATCTCGACCTCGGTGGCCGCGCCGACGTTGATCACGGCGACGCCGCCCGCGAGCTTGGCTAGGCGCTCCTGCAGCTTTTCGCGGTCGAAGTCGGACGTGGTGTCCTCGATCTGCTTCTTGATCGCGGCGATCCGCTTCTGGATCTCCTCCTTGGAGCCCTTGCCGCCGACGATCGTGGTGTTCTCCTTGTCGATCGTGACGCGCTCGGCCTGGCCGAACATGTCGAACGTGACGTTCTCCAGCTTGAGGCCGAGGTCCTCGCTGACGACCTTGCCGCCCGTGAGGATGGCGATGTCCTCAAGCATCGCCTTGCGGCGGTCGCCGAAACCGGGCGCCTTCACGGCCGCCGCCTGCAGCGTGCCGCGGATCTTGTTCACGACCAGCGTGGCGAGCGCCTCGCCCTCGACGTCCTCCGCGATCAGGAGGAACGGCTTGCCGCGCTGCACCACCTTTTCGAGAACCGGAAGCAGGTCGTTGATCGAGCTGACCTTCTTGTCGGTGATGAGGATGTACGGCTCCTCGAGGACGACTTCCATCTTCTCGGTGTCGGTGACCATGTACGCCGAGAGGTAGCCGCGGTCGAACTGCATGCCCTCGACGACGTCGACCGTGGTCTCCGTCGTCTTGGACTCTTCGACCGTGATGACGCCCTCCTTGCCGACCTTCTCCATGGCGTCGGCGATGAGGTTGCCGATTTCACGGTCGTTGGCCGAGACGGACGCGATCTCCGCGATGCGGTCCCGCGTCTCCACCGGCTTCGCGTTCTTCTTGATCTCGTCGACGACGGCCTTGACCGCCTTCTCGATGCCGCGCTTCACGCTGAGCGGGTTGGCGCCGGCCGCCACGACCTTCATGCCTTCGCGCACGAGCGCCTGGCCGAGCACGATGGCGGTGGTGGTGCCGTCACCGGCCACGTCGTTCGTCTTCGTGGCGATTTCCTTGAGGAGCTGCGCGCCCATGTTCTCGAACGGGTCCTTCAGTTCGATGTCGCGCGCGATGGTGACGCCGTCGTTGGTGATGGTGGGCGCGCCGAACTTCTTCTCGAGCACGACGTTGCGGCCCTTGGGCCCGATGGTGACCTTGACGGTGTTGGCCACGGCGTTGACGCCGCGCTCAAGCGCGCGCCGCGCTTGTTCGTCGAAGATGATCTGCTTGGCCATGCTGGACCTCCCCCTGGACGTCGCTTAGCCCTCGACGACCGCGAGAATGTCGCGTTCGCTGAGGATCAGGTACTCCTCGCCGCCGAGCTTCACTTCCGTGCCGGCGTACTTGGAGAAGATGACGGTGTCGCCCGTCTTCACGTCAAGCGGACGGCGCTCCTTCGAGTTCTCCAGGTAGGCGCCGTTGCCGACGGCCAGGACCTTGCCCTGCTGGGGCTTCTCCTTGGCCGTGTCCGGCAGGACGATGCCGCTGGCCGTACGCTCCTCCTGCTCCAGGACCTTGACGACGACGCGATCGCCCAGCGGGCGGATGTTGAGCTTGGTCTCGGCGCTGGTGGCCGGACTGGCGCTCATCAGCGTGTCCCTCCTCTGCGATGTGGGGTCAAGCCCCGTCTGCTGTTAGCACTCGCCTTCGATGAGTGCTAACAAGTTCCGCCACGTATCCTAGAAAAGCCTGTGAACGGCGTCAATCAGGTCCGCTTGACCGCGGCGAAAGGGATGGAGCGGAATTCGCCGCGTTCATCGGCCGCGCTGTGCGATGCTCGTGATTTCTCTCCGTATCAGCCGGTTCCGCGCGCACGGTCAACCTCGATCCCGCTCTTGCGCGGCGTTTCGACGGAATTCGCCGCGGCGCCCGCCCGTCTTTTCGTCGAGGCGCACCTCGCCGAGCACGAGGTCGCGGTCGATGGCCTTGAGCATGTCGTAAAGCGCCAGCCCGGCGACGGTCACGGCCACGAGCGCTTCCATCTCCACGCCCGTCTTCGCGTCCGCCCGAGCCAGCCCGGTGATCTCGACCGCGGCCGTGCTGCCCGGCGCGCAAGCCGGCGGCTCGACCGCCGAGCGCGGTTCCAGGCGAACTTCGACGGAACTCAACGGCAGGAGGTGGCAGAGCGGGATGAGCCGGCTCGTCTCCTTGGCGGCCTGGATGCCCGCGAGGCGCGCGACCGCGAAGGCGTCGCCCTTGGGCAGCGACCGCGAGAGGAGGGCCTCGAGCGTCTCCGGGCGCATGTAAAGGAGCCCGCGGGCCACGGCCGCGCGGGCGGTCACGGCCTTGGCGCTGACGTCGACCATGCGCGCGGCGCCGGTCGGGTCCAGGTGGGTGAAGGGCGATTCGTCCACGGCTGCGGTCCTCCTTGCGATCTTGGCCGCCTTCCGCCTGGGCGGCTCCAGGCGGCGCGCGCCGGTCCGCCCATTGCCGTCCGCTCCGGCGGGCGCGGGAAGTCAGCCGGAGAGCGATGCCAGCAGTTCCGCATCGACGATGGCGCCCGCCTCCCAGCGGGTGCGCGGCGGCACGCGCACGATCCCGTCCGCTCGCGTGAGGCTCGTGAGAATGGCGGAATCTCCCGGCACGGGCCAGGCTTCCCAAGCCGGCGCGCGCTCGTGGCCGTCCGTCGGCGCCGGCGCGTCCTGAACCGCCGCCGGTCCAGCCGCGGCCGCCTCCCCGG
>JADGHN010000057.1 GCA_019683875.1 Clostridia bacterium | reverse complement strand
CCCCCGCGGCGGGGGGGGGGGCGTCAGGCGCCGGGCCGGGGGCGGGGGGGGCGGGCGCGAGGCTGCCCCTGCAGCCAGGGACTGACGCCGGCTCGCGCCCGGCGCCCACCCCGCGGCTCGTCCCCGCGGGGTGGGCGTTGTCTTTTTTGCGCATGCGCCGTTGTCCCCCACATCCCGAGCGTGCTAAATTACCCATGTCCCGACTACAATAGTCGGGATTCGGGGAAAGGGGTGTGGCGATGTCGGGTTACGCCAAGGACGTGCTCGTCTCGACGGAATGGGTCGCGGAACACCTGAAGGACCCGAACGTCCGCATCATCGAGGTGGACGTCGACGCGACGGCGTATGAGGAAGGTCACATTCCCGGCGCGATCGGCCTCAACTGGACGACGGACCTCCAGGACCAGCTGCGGCGGGACATCCTCTCAAAGGAGCAGCTTGAGGCGCTCCTCGGCCGCGTGGGCGTGAGCGAGCAGGACACGATCGTCCTCTACGGCGACAACCATAACTGGTTCGCCGCATACGCGTACTGGGAACTGAAGCTCTACGGCCACGAGAAGCTGTACCTTATGAACGGCGGCCGGCAGAAGTGGATCGCGGAGGGCCGCCCGCTCTCGAAAGAGCGGCCGAACCTGCCGCCGGCGACGTACCGGGCCAAGGATCCCGACCTCAGCCTGCGCGCCTCCAGAGAAGAGGTGCTGCGCTCGCTCGGCAAGGCGGCGCTCGTCGACGTCCGGTCGCCGCAGGAGTTCACCGGAGAGGTCATCGCGCCGCCCGGGATGACGGAGACGGCGCAGCGCGGCGGCCACATCCCCGGGGCGGCCAACGTCCCGTGGAGCCGCGCCGTCAACGAGGACGGCACGTTCAAGACGGCGGAGGAACTCCGCAAGCTGTACGAGAGCGTCGGGGTCACCCCGGACAAGGACGTCATCACGTACTGCCGCATCGGGGAGCGGTCGTCGCACACCTGGTTCGTGCTGCACGAGCTTCTAGGGTACAAGAAGGTCAGCAACTACGACGGCTCCTGGACCGAATGGGGCAGCATGGTGGGAATGCCGATTGAGCGTTGAAGCCTTTTCCGCGAAGGACGACATCTTCGTCCAGGCGTTCTACCGGCGGGTGCTGGGCGGCCAGCCGGACCGCGTGCAGGTCTTCTTCGACGCCGCGGTGCTCGAAAGGTATCGCGGCAAGCCCGGGTTCACGCTGCAGCGGACGAACACGGCGGGCCGGCTGAAGCAGGCGGGCGGGTTCTCGCTGGACTTCGGCATCGCCGCGGACGACGCGCTCATCCACCTGCCCGCGGCGGACCTGGCGAGCCGGCTGCCGGAGAGCGAGCGCGAGCACTGGCTCGCGCACCTGGTCACCCTCCCCCACTCGCGGCACTTCGTGCGGGTGCAGATGACGCCCGGAAGCTGCTTCGACGACGGCGAGATCCGCGAGTTCTGACCATGGGCGGGGCCACTCAAGCGCAGCCCGCAGGGGGAGGCCGGAAGGGGAGGTCAATGGCATGGCCAAGGTCAGCATCTACGTCCCGACACCGTTTCGCCGGCACACCGACGGCGCGGCGGAAGTCGAGGTCGAAGCCGCGACGGTGGGCGAGGCGCTGCGGCGCCTGGCCGAGCGCCACCCCGGCCTGAAGCCCCAGATGTTCACGGAGGACGGGGCGCTGCATGAACACGTGAACGTCTACCTGAACGAGGACGAGATCCGTAGCCTGGCCGGCGTGGACACGCCCGTGCGCGACGGCGACGAAGTCGCCGTCGTGCCGGCGATGGCCGGCGGCAGCAGCGGCTCCGGCGAGGCCGCGGGGAACGCCGGCGCGGGCGGCCGCGCCGGCGTTCCCCTCCTTACGGAGGAACAACTGGAGCGCTACTCGCGGCAGATCCTGCTCGAAGGCGTGGGGCTGGACGGCCAGGCCAAGCTGCTGCAGAGCCGGGTGCTGGTCGTCGGCGCCGGCGGGTTGGGATCGCCGGCAGCGCTCTATCTGGCCGCGGCGGGTGTCGGCGCCATCGGCCTCGTGGACGGGGACGTCGTCGATCGCAGCAACCTTCAGCGGCAGGTCCTGCACGGCTGGGCGGACGTCGGCCGGCCGAAGACGCGGTCGGCCGCCGAGACGCTCCGCGCTCTCAATCCGGACGTGCGCGTGATCGAGCATCCCGAGGTGCTCACGTCGGAGAACGCGATGGACGTGCTGCGCGGCTACGACCTCGTCGTCAACGGCAGCGACAACTTCCCGACGCGGTATCTCGTCAACGACGCGTGCGTCTTCCTCGGCAAGCCGCTTGTGGACGCCAGCATCCTGAAGTGGGAGGGCCAGTTGACGGTGTTCCTGCCCGGCCGCGGCTGCTACCGGTGCCTCTACCCGTCCCCGCCGCCGCCGGGCAGCGTGCCCTCTTGCGCGGAGGGCGGCATCCTCGGCGCCGTGGCCGGGATCATGGGCACGCTCCAGGCTGCCGAAGCGATCAAGGTCCTCCTCGGCGCCGGGGAGCCGATGGCGAACCGCGTGCTCCTGTTCGACGCGTTTTCCGGCCGCTTCCGCACGCTCAAGTGGCGGCGCGACCCGCGCTGCCCGGTGTGCGGCGACGAGCCGACAATCCGCGAGCTCATCGACTACGAGGCGTTCTGCGGCGTGCCCGCGCCGCGCGCGCAGGTCGGCGCGGACGCGGCCGCGGGCGCAGGCCCGGCACACCCGGCGCCGCAGGCGTCCGAGCATGCACCGGCCGCCCGCGCCGCGAGCGCGGACGCGGCGGCTCCCGTCGACGCGGCGAGCGCCTTTCCGCCGTCGGACGGCGCGGAAGTGGCGGTGGCGGCCGCCGCCGCGCACGTCGACGACCCGGACGTCGCCTGGTTCGACGTGCGGGATCCGCACGAGTACGAGCGCGGCCACATCCCCGGCAGCCGGCTGCTGCCCCTGGATGACATCGCGCAGCGCATGGCGGAGATTCCGAAGGACAAGACCTCCATCTTCGTCTGCGACCGCGGCGTGAAAAGCGCCCTCGCCGTCGAGATCCTGCGGGCGGGCGGCTACTCGCGCGCGTTCAACCTGCGGGGCGGGCTCCTCGCCTGGCAGAACAGCCGACTTCCGCTCGTCGCCGGGAAGGAGGCGCGCCCGTGACGGCGACGGTCACCGACATGATCGGCGAGACGCCACTCTTGGCCCTGCGCCGGCTCGCGCCGCCGGGGCGCGAGGTGCTCGTCAAGGTCGAGAGCCGCAACCCCGGAGGCAGCGTGAAGGACCGCATCGCCCTGGCAATGGTGGAGGACGCGGAGCGGCGCGGCCTCCTCCCCCCGGGCGGAACCATCGTCGAGGCGACGAGCGGCAACACCGGCATCGGGCTGGCCGTGGTGGCGGCGGCTCGCGGCTACAAGCTCATCCTCACCATGCCGGAGGACATGAGCGCCGAGCGCCAGCGCCTGCTGCGCTGGCTCGGCGCGGAACTCCACCTCACGCCCGCCATCGAGGGCATGTCGGGCGCCGTCTGGGCCGCGCAGGAACTGGCGCGACAGCCCGGCACCTTCCTCGCCAGCCAGTTCGACAACCCCGCCAACCCGCTCGCCCACTACCGGACGACGGGCCCGGAGATCCTTCGCCAGACCGGCGGGCGCCTGGACGCGTTCGTCGCCGGCGTCGGGACGGGCGGCACGATCACGGGCGTGGGCCGCGCGCTTCGTGAGGCGCTGCCCGGCGTGCGCATCGTGGCCGTGGAGCCGGCGAGTTCCGCCGTGCTTTCCGGCGGCCGGCCCGGGTTCACGCGCATCCACGGCCTGGGCGCCGGCTTCGTGCCCGGCGTGCTCGACCGCTCGCTCATCGACGAGGTCATCGCCGTCCCGGACGAGGTGGCCATGGAATGGTCCGTGCGCCTCGGCCAGGAGGAGGGCATTCTCGCCGGGTTCTCCTCCGGGGCGGCCGTCTACGCGGCCGTCCAGGTGGCCGGCCGCCTGCCCGAAGGGAGCCGCGTCGTGACCGTGCTCCCCGACACCGGCGAACGGTATCTGTCCATGGCCCCCGCGCACCTCGCCGGAGGAGCGACCAAGACGGAGGAGTCCTTATGAAGATTCCGCGGGAGATGTGGGAGGCGATGGTGCGGCACGCCAAGGAGGGTGCGCCGTTGGAGGCGTGCGGCCTTGTCGGCGGCCGCGGCGACGAGGCGCTCGTGTTTCACCCCACGCCGAACGAGGCCGCGAGCGAGGTGTTCTACACCGTTCCGGCCAAGGAGATCCTGCGCTTCCAGCGGCGCCTCGACGCCGAGGGGCTGGAACTGGTGGCCATCTTCCACTCGCACCCGGCGACGCAGGCGTATCCCTCGCCCACGGACGTCCGGCTCGCCTTCTACCCGGACGCGGTGTACCTCATCCTCTCCCTCGCCTCGGAACCGCCGGTGCTGCGCGGCTTCCTCATCCGCGACGGAGCCGTGACGGAGGTGCCGGTGGAAGTCCAACCCTGACGGGCCCCGCTTGCGCCACGGTCTCCCTCATCCGGAGCAGCACCCAGATCTCCACCGGCAGGAAGGCGACGATGAAGAAGGTGTAGTCCACGAGGTTGTAGAGGGCCGGCTTGCCGGACCACACGAACGCCAGCGCGCCGAACGCGAAGAACAGGGTGCACAGGACGGCGATCACGCGGCGGAGCCGGGGTAGCACGTCCAGGTCCACGCCGCGTGCCCGCGCCTGGCGCCCGAGATCGGCGAAGAAGAGGGCGAAAAAGAGGTAGTCGGCGGCGCCGAGCAGGTTGGAGAGCCAGCCGGGCGCGGTCACGCGCGTCCACAGGTCGACGTCGCCGATGGAGAGCGGCCACAGCAGGCGCACGCCGGAAAACCAAAGGAAGACGTCCGCGATGGAGTGCATCGCCATCCCCAGCCACAGGCCCTTGACGAGCCCCCGCCGGCGATCGTTTCCGCGCGCCCAGAGAAGCAGCAGCAGCCCGCAGCACAGCGCCTGGGTCAGGAGGCTGTGGGACCAGGAGCGGTGCAGGCCCAACGCGCTCGAGCCGCGCACCAGGTACGCCGGCCCCATCACGAAGAAGTCGATGTCCGGCAGGATGTTCCCGAGCACGAGCCCGTATTTGAACGCGCCGGCCTCCGTCTGAACGGCCGGGCCCCGCCCGCCGGCCGGATCTCCCGGCCGCAGGAGCCTGGCCGCGTACAGCCCCGCGATGCCGTGCAGGCCTGACTGCGGCATGGGCATCCCCCTTGGAGCCGCAGATTCGGCTACGGGGCGCCGAATCCTGTTGCACAATAGGGCCATGGACCTGCGTCTGCCGGACGATGTCGCCGCGCTCGCCCACGCGCTCGCGCGCGAGCCGGGCCCCTCGGGCGGGCCCGCGCAGGTCTTCCTCGTCGGCGGGGCGCTGCGCGACGCTCTCCTCGGCCGCGAACCGCACGACTACGACCTCGCCACGGACCTTCCGCCCCAGGCCGTCGCGCGGGCGGCTCGCGCCCGCGGGTGGACGGCCGTTCCCGTCGGCGAACGCTTCGGCACCGTGTCGGTGATCGTCGCAGGGCGGCCGATCGAGGTGACGACCTTCCGCGCCGAAAGCGACTACGTGGACGGGCGGCGCCCGGCGCGCGTGGACTTCGTCCAGGACGTCCGCCAGGACCTGGCCCGGCGCGACTTCACGGTGAACGCGATCGCGCTCGGCCTGCCCGGCGGCCGCTGGGTCGACCCGTTCGGCGGCCGCGCCGACCTGCACCGTGCCCTCATCCGCACCGTCGGCGATCCCGCCGCGCGCTTCGCCGAGGACGGGCTGCGTCTCCTGCGCGCCGTGCGGCTTTCGGCCGAATTGCTTTTCCGGATCGAGGACGCGACCTGGCTCGCCATGGCCGCTCACGCGGAAGCGCTGGGACGCGTCGCGGCGGAACGCGTGGGGCCGGAACTGGAGCGCATCCTCCTCGCGCCAGGGGTCGCGGAAGGCCTGCGCCGGCTGGTGTGGTCGGGCCTGGCGGCGGTCGTCCTCCCGGAACTCGTGCCGGCGATCGGCCTGCCGCCCGACCACGAGTATCACGCGCTGCCGCTCTTCGACCACCTCGTCGAGGTGACGCGGCTCGTCCCCCCGCGGCCGGCGGTGCGTTGGGCGGCCCTCTTCCACGACGTCGGCAAGCCCTGGTGCCGCACCGTGGACGGCGCGCGCGTGCACTACTATGGCCACGACACGTTGGGCGCGGACATGTTCGCCGCCGCGGCGCGCCGGCTGCGCCTGGAACGGCGCGTCGCGGAACGCGCGGAGCGGCTCATCGCCCGCCACATGTTCACGTTCGACATCGGCCCCAAGGGCATGCGGCGCCTCGTGGCGCAGCTCGGCGAAGAGGGGGTGCGCGACCTCCTGGACCTCAAGCTCGCGGACATGGTCGGCACCGGCGGGCGCTTCGTGGGCGCCGCGTACGATGCCCTCCTCGACTTCCGCGCCCGCTTCGAGACCACGTTAGCGGCGTCCACGGCGCTGACGGTGCGCGACCTGGCCGTCGACGGGCATGACGTGATGCGGGAGCTCGGCGTGCCGCCGGGCCCGCTTGTCGGCCGCGTGCTCGCGGCGCTGCTGGACGAGGTGCTCGAGGATCCCGCCGCCAACGAGCGCGAGCACTTGCTGCGGCGCGTGCGTGACCTCGGCCAGCAGCTTGGGGAGCAGGCGTAGGCGCCGGCGCGGTCGCCCGTCAACGCCCCGCCAGGTTGAAGCGCCTCAGCGGGCCTCGTCGCCCGGCTCCTGCAAGAGGTCCCGCAGCGCGGCCAACCGCGGGTCCACCGAATCCGGTTCGCAGTCGCACGTCTCCACATTGCGGTTCCGGCCGCATACGGGGCAGAGCCCCCGGCAATCCTCGCGGCAGAGGTGCTTCGGCGGCGCGGCGAGCAGCAGGTTCTGCCGGAACCCCTCGCCGAGGTCGATGTGGCTTCCCGTGTACGGCCAGTACGTGACGCCGTCCTCCTCGCCCTCGCGCTCCGGCACCGGCATCTGCTCGAACACCTCCGGCGTCACGAAGCGCTGCCGGTAGTGGACGGGGATGCGCTCGTCCGCCGGTTCGAGGCATCGGTCGCACGGGTAGCGCACGCGGATGACCCCGTCGACGCGCGCCTCGATGCGCCCGTCCTGGCCGCGCAGCGAGACGCGCGCCTCGTTGCCGGGCAGGATCTCGAACGCCTGGCCGGCGACGTCGAACGACTCCGCCGGGGGTGTCCACATGAAGGACATCGTCCCGCCGTTCGGCCCTTTCACCGGTTGAACGTCGATCCGACTTGTGGCGGACATCCTCGCGCCTCCTCGGGTGCTATGATAGGTTCGGCTTCGGAAAAGGAGTGACCGATTCCTTGAGCGCACGCCGCCTTGCGACGTTGACGGTCGCCGCCATGTACCTCGTCCTGGTCATGGGCGCGCTGGTGACGAATACGGGCTCCGCCACCGGTTGCGGCAACTCGTGGCCGCTCTGCAACGGTCAAGTCTTCCCCGTTCCGAATTTCCATACGATGGTCGAATATGGCCATCGCCTGGTCACGGGCGCGGCCACGGTCCTCGTGCTGTGGCTGGCGGTGGTCGCCTGGCGCGGCGGCCGCCCGCGGCGCGACCGCGCGTTCGCCGTCATGGCCGTCGGTTTTCTGGTCCTGGAATCCATCCTTGGAGCCGCCGCGGTGATGTGGCCGGAACCGCCGGAGGTCCTGGCGACGCATTTCGGCGTGTCCCTGCTATCCTACAGCGGCGTGCTGCTGCTCGCCTTCTCGATGGCCGCCGCGCCGCTCGCGGCCGGACCGGCCTCCGCTGGGGAGCGGCTCGTGCGGCGGCTGTCCTGGGCAGCGCTCGTGTACACGTTCGTCCTCATCTATTCCGGAGCGTATGTGCGTCACACGGGTTCCTTTTGCGTCGGGTGGCCGCTCTGCGACGGAACCGCGATCCCAGCGTTCGCTTCGCGCGAGTTTCCGCAGTTCCTGCACCGCCTGGGCGCCGGCGCGCTGCTGGTGTTGCTCGCCTACCTCTGGCACGCGGCGGCGCGGCTGCGCGCGCAGCGCCCGGACCTGAGCGCGGGCGCCGGCTGGGCGTTCGCGTTCGGCATCCTGCAGGCGCTGAGCGGCGCCATCGTCGTCTTCTCCGGCGTGTCCGCGTTCACGGCGATGATTCACGCGATGATCGTCCCGCTGCTGTTCGGCGCAGAACTCTACGTGGCGCTGCGCTCGGGGTTCAGGTACGCGCCGAGCCGGGATGCGTCCAGCCGCGTGCCCACGTAAAAGGGGCCGAACTCCGCGTAGAGCGCGCTCGCCGGGTCGAAGCGCATCTCGTAGACCAGCTTCTTGAAGTCAAGCGGGTCGTCCGCGAACAGCGTGACGCCCCATTCCCAGTCGTCCAGCCCCATGGCCCCCGTGATGATCTGCACGACGCGCCCTGCGTACCGGTGCCCGACCTGCCCGTGCCCCCGCATCAGGTCTCGCCGCTCCTCGGCGGACAGCGTGAACCAGTTGACCCGCTCTCCGCGGCGCTTGTTCATCGGGTAGAAGCACACGTGCGACTTGTCGGGGATGTCGGGCCTCAGCCGCCGCGCCACGACCGGATTCTCCGCCGGGTCGACGCCCTCGGGCGTGGGCGGCGCGCCGTGCCGGCTGAGCTCGACAACCGAAAGAAATGACGTCGCGCGATGGGTGAAGTCCGCGAGGCGCGTCGCCTGGAACGTGCGCTCCAGTTCCGCGAGCTCGGCGACCGCCGGGCGGAAGTGCAGGAGGAGAAGGTCGCCCTTGTGGCCGACGACGCGGAACAGGCCGAAGCTTCCGCGACCGCTGCCGTTCACGGCCTCCCACTCGGCAAGAAGTTGCGAGGCTTCCCTGACGATCGACGCTCGATCCGCCGGGGCGAGCGCCTTCCACCTGGGCCAGTCGACGGTGCGGATGTCGTGGAGGGCGAACCAGCCGTCCAAGGTTTCCGGTGCTGACACGCGCAGACCCCCTCACGGCCCCAAGTCTACCACTGCCCGTGCGCCGCCCGGCGCGATGAATTCGTTCAGGCGTTCGGTTTAGAATGGACGCATGGACTCGGCCTCGCGGATGGACCGGCGGCGCATCGCCCTGTACAGCGTGGCCCACTTCGTGAACGACTACGCCACCGGCAGCATCCCCGCGCTGCTGCCCCTCTTCGCCGCCGCGCACCACTGGCCGTACCGGTTGCTGGGCGCCCTGGTTCTCGTCGCGAACGGCTGTTCGGCCGCGCTTCAGCCCGTGCTGGGCAGCGTCGCCGACCGCCTCGGCGGCCGCTGGCTGGCCCCGCTGGGCCTCCTGTCGACGGGCCTCGGCCTCGTGCTGGCGGGCCTCGCGCCCACGTACCTGGCCGTGCTGGCGGCCGTCGCGGTGGCCGGCGTGGGCGCGTCGGCGTTTCATCCTGAGGCCTCGCAGGGCGTGCGCCGGCACGCCGGCGACCGTCCGGCGACGGCCCTGTCCTGGTTCCAGGTCGCCGGCAACGCGGGCATGGCCGCCGGTCCCCTCGCCGTGGCGCTCTTCGTCCACGCGGGCGCACTCGGCCGCATCAGCTGGATCGGCCTTCCCGCGTTCATCGTCGGCGTCCCGATGCTGGCGCTCGCCTGGCGCAGCGGGCGCCGGACGGAGGCCGCTCCGCCGACGGAGCGGGTCGGCGGCGCGGGTGGCGGCGGCCCCACGGGACGGGGCGCCGGGCCCGTCCATGGTGAAGGCGACGCCGTCTCCCCGCTGCCCGGGTCCCGCGCGCGCCTCGCCCTCGCGCTGCTGTGCCTGGTCATCGCGCTGCGGTCATTCATCCAGGTGTCGCTGGGCACATACGGAGCGCTGTATTACCAAGAGACCTACGGCTGGTCGGCGGCGGCCGCGGACTACCTCATGTTCGCCTTCCTGCTCGTGGGGGCCATCGGGACGCTCGTGGGCGGGTACGTGGCGGACGCCATCGGAGAGCGGCGGGTGACGTGGTTCTGCCTGGCGCTGCTCGTCGCCCCGGCGCTCGCCTTCCGTCTGCTGCCGCCGGTGCCCGGGGCGGCGTTCCTCGTGCTGAGCGGCGCGCTTTCCATGGGCAGCTGGTCGGTCACGACGAGCTACGGGCAGCGCCTGCTGCCGCATCGGTTGGGGATGGTCTCCGGCGTCACCACCGGCCTGACGATCGGGACCGCGGGCGTCGCAGCCGTCGCGCTGGGCTGGATGGCCGACGCGATCGGACTCTCCTGGGTGCTCGACGCGGCGATCGCGTGCACGCTTCCCGCGGCGCTTCTGGCCCGCGCGCTGCCCGAACTTCACGCGCCGCTGCCGCGCCGGGCGGAAACGGCCGCAGTCTGAACGGCGACCGCGTTCAGGTCGCCGAGGGTGCCGCGCCGGCTTCCCGCCACAGCCGTTCGACGCGCCAGCCGCAATCCGCATCCCCCTGAAGCCGGTAGACGTCCGGCATCGTCATCCGCCGCCAGAAGGCGTGGTCGACGGACGGGTCCACGCATTGCAGGACGAGGGCCAGCAGGTTGCCGTGCGACGCGACGACGACGTGCCCGTTCGCATGCCGCGCCATGATCGCTTGCAATGCCGTCCAACCGCGGGTCTGGGCGGCGCGGTTCGACTCCCCACCCGGAAGCGCCTCATCCGGGTGTTCCCACGTCCAGCGCACGGCCGCGTCGAAGTCCTCCACCGCGCCGGCCGCCAGGCGCCGTTCCGCGAGCGACTCGACCAGTTCCACGGTCAATCCGCGGCGCTCCGCAAGCGGCGCCACGGTGTCGCGCGCCCGCCGGGCGGGGCTGGCGTAGACGGCCTCGATCGGAAACGGTTCAAGAAGGTCGGCCACCCGGCGGGCGTCCGCCTCACCGCGCGCCGACAGCGGCCGGTCCTCATCCGGCGCCCAGTCCGCGTGCGCGTGGCGCACGAGGTACAACGTCACCATCGAGATTGCATCCTCCGCATCCGTCCGGCCATGCGGCCGGGCGCAAGCCGAGTCGCTGGCGCACGTCGGCCAGCATGGCCGGCACTTCGGGAATGCAGGGGCACTCCCTCAGGATTTCGCCGAGCCAGAACGCCGCTTCCGCCCATTGTCCCCTCGATTGAGCCTCGCAGGCGCGGTCGAAGTAGACGAAGACCGGATGCACCTTGATCTCCAGCTTGGACCGGTTCCCCCGCCCCGGCCGGGGGTCCCAGCGGACGAGCCCCCAGCGCGAAAGGCGGCGCAGCGTCTGCTGCGCCGCCCGAGGCGAACAGTCCCACCATTCGGCCAGCTCTTCAATGGTGACGGCCGCCGCGTCCCGGCAGGTTTCCAGATTACCGCGGCCAGAGCAGCCATCCTGCTCCCGAATCGCCGCCTCCGGAGCCCGGCGCCGCTCCAGCCGGGCCCAGAACGCTCGCGCCCGATCCCGACCGGCCCCGACCGCCTGTGTGCGGCGTCTTCCCGGTGGGGCCCGTCGTGCCCGGAGGAGTTCCCCCCGGGCTTGTCGCGCCCGGCGCCGTTCCCCCCGGACCGGTCGCGCCCGGCGCCGCCTCTCCCGTTCCCGGCGGATTCGACCCCGGCCCGCCGGGAACGGCCCCGCTCGGGGACGATTCGCTCGGGGACGGCTCGCCCGGCGGAGTCTGGCCGGGCGGGGCCTCGCTCCCGCCACCCGGCTCCGGTCCCCACGGCACCGTGGGGTTCTGCAGCTGGAACAGGCGCTGCAACAACCCGGCG
>JADGHN010000056.1 GCA_019683875.1 Clostridia bacterium | reverse complement strand
GTCCCGGCAACCCGGTCCCCCCTCGCGCACCCCGCCCACTCATTCCCCGTTCGCGACCGCGTCCCCTGCCCGCCGGCTGCCTGCAGCCGCGTGATCGAAAGGCAGCCGTGTGCTGCCAGGAATTTCCATGTTCAGGTCGAATGCTTCTCCCTGTGGGAGGGATGGCGGTGCTCGCGCGAGGATGGACGGCAGCCCTGCAAGGCGTGGACGCGGTGCCGGTCTCCGTGGAGGTGGATGTCCACAACGGTTTGCCGGCGCTGGAACTCGTCGGCCTTCCGGGCGCAGGCGTGAGGGAATCGAAGGACCGGATCCGCAGCGCCATCCGCAACGGCGGCTGGACGTTCCCGCCGCGCCGCGTGACGGTGAACCTGGCGCCCGGCCACGTGCGAAAGACCGGATCGCATTACGACCTGCCCATCGCGCTTTGCGTCCTGATGGCCACAGGCCAGGTCGAAGGGCGGCGCGCGAACGTCTGGGCTGTGGGCGAACTGGCCCTCGACGGAGCGCTACGTCCGGTGCCCGGCGTGCTGCCGTTCGCGCTGGCCGCCCGCCAGGCGGGGGCGCGCCACATCCTGGTGCCGGCGGCCAACGCGCGGGAAGCGCGCGCCGTCGGACACCTGGAGGTCGTCGGCGCACGCTCTCTCGCCGACGCCGCGCGCTGGCTGGCCGGGGAACCGCTCCACCCGCCCGGCACGGACGAGACCGCGCCGCCGGCCGCTCCTGACGACGCGCCGGGCGGCGCGGAGGCAGCCGGAGACTTCGCCGACGTCCGCGGGCAGGAGCTCGCGAAACGCGCCCTCGAGGTCGCGGCCGCGGGCGGCCACAACGCCATGCTCATCGGTCCGCCGGGGTCCGGCAAGACGATGCTCGCGCGCCGCCTGGCCGGCCTTCTGCCGGACCTGGACGAGGCGACGTCCCTGGAGGTCACGGCCATCCACAGCGCCGCCGGCGTGCTGCCGCCGGGGACGGGGCTCCTCAGGCGCCCGCCCTTCCGCGCGCCCTCGCCCGGGGCGACCGTCGTGGCGCTCATCGGCGGGGGCGCCACGCTGCGCCCGGGCGAGCTGTCCCTGGGGCACGGTGGGGTCCTGTTCCTCGACGAGGTCGGCCGCTTCGCCCCCGCCGTGCTGGAGGCGCTGCGCGCCCCCCTGGAAGACGGCGAAGTCGTCGTGGCGCGCCACCGCGGCACGGTGCGCTTCCCGGCGCGGACGCAGCTCCTCATGGCGGACAACCCGTGTGCCTGCGGGTGGCACGGCGAGTCCCGCGCCCCGCGCGCCTGCCGCTGTTCCGCCGCGCAGCTAAGACAATATCAGGGCCGCCTGTCCGGGCCGTTGCGCGACCGTCTCGACCTCCTGGTGCGCGTGCCGCGGCCGGCGTACGCCGACACGACGCGTCCCGGCGCCGCGACGACGCGCGACATGCGCGCGCGCGTGGAGGCGGCCCGCGCGCGCCAGCGGGAACGCGGGCAAGCGGTGGTCAACGCGAGGCTCGGCCTCGCCGAGGTCGAACGCGCGGCGGCGCTCGATGGCGCTGCGGAACGCTGCCTCGCCGATGCCTACGCGCTCCACGGCCTCGGCCTGCGCGGTCGCGTCCGCGTCCTGAGGGTCGCCCGCACCATCGCGGACCTGGACGGGAGCCAGAGGGTGCGCGAGGACCACGTGCTGGAGGCCCTGCACTACCGCTTCACGGGAGCAAACGAATGAAGCCGGGCCGGGGCCCGGCTTCCCGTCCGCACGGCCACTGGCGCCGTGGGGTCAGTGTCCGCAGCAGTGGCCGGCGTTCGGCCGGCGGATCACGAAACCCCGCTGCACGCCGCGCTCCTCGAAGTCGACTTCCGCGTCCTCCAGGTACGTGGCCGTCTCCTTGTCGAAGATGACACGGAACCCGTCCTGTTCGACGACTTCGTCCTCGGGGCGCTTGTCGTCCCAGCCCATGCCGAAATGGACGTTGCCGCATCCGCAGCGGTGCTGGATGTGGATGCGCAGGTCCGGTTTCGGCTCGCCTTCCTGCTTGATGAGTTCCTTCAACTCTTTCACGGCTTCAGGGGTAAACTGGATGGCCACCGGACGTCACCCCCCTCACACAGCTATCTTACCGCAGCGCGTCAAACGCTAGAAAAGACCCTCGTCGACGGAGAACGCGTCCTCGATCCACTCGACGCTCAGGCGCCCGGAGCGCGAGATGACGGCGCACACGTCGAAGCGCCAGGCCGCGTCGAGGCAGCCGTGGACGGAGGCGAACCAGCGGGCGGCCCGAGCAAGACGGACGCGCTTGCCCGCCGTGATCGATTCGGCCGGCGTGCCGGCGGTCATCGTGCGCCGCGCGCGGACCTCGACGGCCACCCACGTGTCGCCGTCCCGAACGACGAGGTCGATCTCCCCGGCGCGGCAACGCCAATTGCGGGCCACGATGCGGTAGCCCCGCGCCTGCGCGGCCGCGGCGGCCGCATCCTCGGCGCGGCGCCCGAACGCGGCGCGGTCGCCGCCGCTCGTCGCCCCCTCGCTCACGCGCCGTCGCCCTCTTCGTACAGCGGCAAGGACAGCTGCGCCGCCTCGGCGCCCCAGCGGAAGCTGCGCCGGTGGATGGGCGACGGTCCCAGCCGCTCCAGGGCGGCGCGGTGCTCGGGCGTCGCGTAGCCCTTGTGACGCGCGAAGCCGTACCCCGGCAGGAGGCGGTCGTAGATCTCCATGAGCCGGTCGCGGTGCACCTTGGCGAGCACCGACGCCGCCGCGATGCTGTTCGACAAGCCGTCGCCGCCGACGATGGCCTCCTGCGGCCACGCGATGCCGGGGATGCGGAAGCCGTCGACGAGCACCGCGTCCGGGGGCACGCGCAACTGCGCCAGCGCCCGGCGCATGCCGAGGAAGGCGGCCTGCGCGATGTTCAGCTCGTCGACCACGGAGGCGGGGATCGTCACGACCGACCAGGCCACGGCCTGGCGGCGGATCGGTTCGACGAGCCGCGCGCGCGAGACGGGATCCAGCCGTTTGGAGTCGTCGAGCCCCGGGATGAACGCGTCCGGCCGAAGGATGACGGCAGCGACCACGACCGGACCCGCGAGCGGCCCGCGCCCGACCTCGTCGACGCCCGCCACGTGCCGGTACCCCGCGGCCCACAGGCGCCGCTCGAACGTGAACCGGCGCTCGAAGTCGCGCCGCGCCTCGCGCTCCCGCCGGGTGCGCCGGCGTTCCCGGGCCAGCAGCTCCTGCACGCCCTTGCGCGGATCCGCGGCGAGCTCCGCGAGCAGCGCCCGGCGCCGGGCACCGGTGGCCTGGGCCAGCTCGCGCGCGTATTCGTCCACCGAGCGGCGCCGGCTCACGTCGGGTCGTCGTCCCCTTCCGCCGGGCGGCCGCCGTCCACATCCGCAGGGGATTCAAGGGTGACCGCGCCCAGCTTGCCGCGGCGGAAATCGCCGAGCAGCGCCTCCGCGGCGCGCGCCCAATCGACGGCGCCCCCGCCGGCCAGCGCGCCGCGACGCCGCCCGATGGCTTCCAGCACGTGCAGGGGCTCGCCGCGTTCGTCGTCCAGCCCGTAGTGGACCTCCATCGCGCGCGGGCGCTCCCGCTGCAGGAACCGGATGAGCCAGAGCGCCGCCTCTTCCGCCGGCCACTGGTCCTCGGTGAGGCAGTCCAGCACGCGGAGCTTGGCGCCACGCTCCCCGCGTCCGACCGTCGGGGGCAGGATGCCGGGCGTGTCGAGCAGGTCGAAGTCTTCAAGGCGAATCCACTGCTCGCCCCGCGTGATGCCGGGGCGAGCCCCCGTCTGGGCCTTCGCGCGCCCGGCCAGGCGGTTGATGAGCGAAGATTTTCCCACGTTCGGGATGCCCACGATGAGCACGCGCAGGCGCGGCCCGCTCGCCCGCGTCTCCCGCACCCGCCGCAGGAGCGCGTCGATGTCCGGCTGCGGTCCCGCGGCCGTGACGGGCACGGCCACGACGCCCCGCTCCGCGAAGAAGCGCAGCCACTCGGCGGTGCGGTGGGCGTCGGCCAGGTCCTGCTTCGCCAGCACGAGCCAGCTCGGCCGCGCGCGCAAATCCGCGGCGAGCTGGACGTTGCGCGTCGACCACGGCGCGCGCGCGTCGACGACTTCCCAGACCAGGTCGACCGCGCGCACAAGCTGGCGGAGCCGGCCACGAACGCGGGCCATGTGGCCCGCAAGCACGCCGCGTCGGCTCATCCCGTGCCTCCTCGCCGGTATTCTACCGCACTCGCCGGCGTGCGCTCGGCCGGTCGCCGGCCGGTCGCGCGTCGCCTCCGGGCGCGTTCCCCTGCCATGCGTCGTCGCCGGCGCCGCAGGCGCGCATATGAAGCCGGCGCATCCACCCATGCTAATGCGGGGGCGATCACGTGGGACGACCGACATCCGATCCGGAAACTGCAGAGGGCACAACTTCCCTGGCCGCGGCCGCGGTGGGCTCCGACGCCATCATGTCCTGGGTGGACCGACTGGAACAGGCCGCCATGCGCGACGACGCCATGCGCTCGCGCATGCAGCGCATCTTCCTCGCCAACCTGGCCTCGATCCGCGAGGACGGCGGGGAGCTGTACGATTCGTGGCTGGATCTGCTGGAACAGTCGATGGAAGACCTGCGCCGGCGGCGGTAGGAACCTCAGTGCAGGACCTGCGCGTCCGAAAGAGGCCACCAGACGAGCACGGCCTCGCCCTTGACGTTCGCGAGGGGCACCTCGCCGAAGGCGCGACTGTCCTCGCTGTCCGGGCGGTTGTCGCCCAGCACCCAGATGGTGCCCTGGGGCACCTGGAACGGCGGCGTGGTGCCGCTGGAGCGGAAGGCCACGTACGGTTCCGAAAGCCTCTTGCCGTTGACGTAGACCCAACCGTCGCGCAGCTGGACGACGTCGCCGCCGACGGCGATGACGCGCTTGATGTAGTCCTTGTCCGTGGGCTTGGGCGGCTTGAAGACGACGATCTCACCCGGCCGTGGCGGGCGCAGGTGATAGATGACCTTGTTCACGAGCAGGCGCTCGCCCGAGTGCAGCGTGGGCTGCATCGACGGCCCTTCCACGACGAACGACTCCACCGCGTAGTGCCGGATGACGATGGCGAGCACCAGCGCGATGAGGACCGTTTGCAACGTTTCCCACACGAAGCGGCCCACGCCGGGCACCTGCACCTGCTCGGACGAACCTTCCAAGTCTCCGCCTTCTTTCGGCAAGGCTGTCACCGAAGGGGTGCCGGGCCCCCTGAAGCACGGGGGCTCCCCTGAAACGCGATCAGACGTCCCGGCGCTTTTCGCGGATGCGCGCCGCCTTGCCGCTCAGGTCGCGAAGGTAGTACAGCTTCGCGCGGCGCACGCGTCCCTGCCGCACGACCTCGATCTTGTCGATGCGCGGCGAGTGGACGGGGAACGTCCGCTCCACGCCGACGCCATAGCTGACGCGGCGCACCGTGAACGTCTCCGAGATGCCGCGCCCCTTGCGCGCCAGCACCGTGCCCTCGAACACCTGGATCCGTTCGCGCCCGCCCTCGACGACCTTCACGTGCACGCGGACGGTGTCGCCCGGGCGGAAGTCGGGGATGTCCGTGCGCAGCTGCTCCTTCTCCAATGTGCGGATGATGTCCATGAGCGTCCTCCTCAGGTCCGAGACAAACCGCGGTCTATTATAGCATTCCGTCCGGATCGGCTCGGCGGCCGTTTTCGGCCTCCAGGGAGGCCAGGAACCGCCGATCCTCCTCCGTGAGCGGAGCCTTCTCCAGCAGGTCGGGGCGCCGCTCCCACGTCCGCCGGAGCGCCATCTGGCGGCGCCACCTGGCGATCTCGGCGTGGTTGCCCGACAGGAGCACGTCCGGCACGGCGAGGCCGTTCCACACCCGGGGGCGCGTGTACTGCGGCCCCTCCAGCAGCCCGCTGGCGAACGAGTCCTCATACGGCCCGCGCTCCGCCCCGAGAACGCCGGGGATCAGTCGGACGACGGCGTCGACGACGACCATGGCGGGCAGCTCGCCGCCGGTCAGGACGTAGTCGCCGATCGAGATCTCCTCGTCGACGATCGTCTCGCGGACGCGCTCGTCCACGCCCTCATACCGGCCGCAGATGAAGATCAGGTGATCCTCCTTCGCCAGCTCGAACGCGTACGCCTGGTCGAACCGGCGCCCCTGGGGCGACGTCAGCAGGACCCGGGGCCGCCCGGCGCCGCCGGTGGAGCGACAGTGCTCCACCGCGCGCGCGATGGGCTCCGGCTTCATCACCATGCCGGGCCCGCCGCCGAACGGGTAGTCGTCCGTTGTCTTATGGCGGTCGTCGGTGAAGTCGCGGATATCGACCACGCGAATCTGCACGAGGCCGCGCTCCTGCGCCTTCCACAGCATCCCGTGGGCGAACGGCCCCTCGAACATCCCGGGCATGATCGTCAAGATGTCGATGCGCACCCGCGTCCCTCCCCCGCCGTCAGTCCTCGCCGGGCAGGCTCCCGGGCAGCGGGTCGACGGTCATCACGCCGAGGTCCAAGTCGACCGACTTCACCACCGACCGCAGGGCCGGCAGCAGCACCTCGCCCAGCGCGCCGCGCACGACGAACACGTCGTTGGCGCCAGTGCGCAGGATCTCGGCGACGCGGCCCAGGTCCCGCCCGTCCACCGTGCGCACGGCCAGCCCGACGAGCTCGTGGTGGTACCACTCGCCCTCGGGCAGGGGCGGCAGGTCGTCCGTCGCGACGAGCAACTCCGTGCCGCGCAACGCCTCCGCGGCGTCGCGGTCGGACACGCCCTCCAGGCGCAGGATCCACAGGCCGCCGCGGTGCGGCCGCGCGGCGAGGATCCGCCGCCATGGCCCATCCGCGCCCAGGCGCACGCGCCGCCCTTCCAGCCGCTCCGGGAAATCGGTCTCCGCCAACAGCCGGACCTCGCCGCGGATGCCGTGCGGCGCGACGATCGCGCCCACCGACACGTAGGCCGGTCTCACGGGCGATCGGGCACTTCCACCCGGACGCGCTTGTTCTGCCGCGCCGCGGCGGCCCGGGCAAGCTGCCGGATCGCTTGGATCGTGCGGCCCTGCCGGCCGATGACCTTGCCGACGTCGTCCTTGGCGACGTGCAGCTGCACTTCGAGCGCGTCGCCGTCCGCCACTTCGCGGATGCTCACGGCGTCCGGCTCGTCGACGACGCTGCGGGCCAAGAACGCGACCAGATCGCCGATGCGGCTCAACGCCTCACGCCTCCTTGGCTTCGGCCCGCTTGCCCTCCGCGAGCTTCTGCAGGACGCCCGCCTTGGACAGGAGCGCGCGCGCCGTGTCCGACGGCTGGGCGCCGCGCTTCAGCCACTCGATGGCGCGGTCCTCCTTGATGCTGAGCTCCGCGGGCTGCGCCGAGGGGTTGTAGTACCCGATCTCCTCGATGAAACGGCCGTCGCGCGGGGAACGGGAGTCGGCCACGACGATGCGGTAGAACGGGTGCTTGTGCGCTCCCATGCGGCGAAGACGGATCTTCACGGCCACGTCACATCACCTCCTTCAACGTGTGGACCCGGGCGCCGCCCCGGCTCACCGCCCGAAGGGCAGGCGGCCCGGCTTGGGCGGCCGCTTCCCGGGCCGGGAGAACATGCGCATGACCTTGCGCAGTTCCTCGAACTGCTTGAGCAGCCGGTTGACATCCTGCACCTGCGTGCCGGAGCCGCGCGCGATGCGCCGCTTGCGGCTGGAGTCGATGATCTGGGGCCGCCGGCGCTCCTCGGGGGTCATCGAGCGGATGATGGCCTCGACGCGCGCGAGCTCCTTCTCGTCCACCGCGACACCCTTCAGCTGCCGGAAGTTGCCCATCCCGGGCAGCAGCCCGAGGATTTGCTCAAGTGGCCCCATGCGGCGAAGCTGCTGCATCTGTTCGAGGAAATCTTCAAACGTAAACTCGTTTTGCCGGAGCTTCGCTTCCAGCTCTCGCGCCTTCGAGACGTCCACCGCGGCCTGCGCCTTTTCGATCAGCGTGAGCACGTCGCCCATGCCCAGGATGCGCGAGGCCATGCGGTCGGCGTGGAACGGCTCAAGGGCGTCCGTCTTCTCGCCGACGCCGGCGAACTTGATCGGCCGGCCCGTGACGGCCCGCACCGAAAGGGCCGCGCCGCCGCGGGCGTCGCCGTCCAGCTTCGTCATGACGATGCCGGTGATGGGAAGCTCGGCGCAGAACCCCTCCGCCACGCTGACGGCGTCCTGGCCCGTCATCGCATCGACGACAAGCAGCGTCTCGTGCGGGCGGCTCAGCGCGTGCAGGCGGCGCAGCTCCGCCATCAGTTCCTCGTCGACATGGAGACGCCCGGCCGTGTCGATGAGGACGGCGTCGCGCCCGGCACGCTCCGCCTCCTGCAGCGCGCCCGCCACGATGGCCTCCGGCTGCGCGCCGTCCAGGCGATAGACAGGGATCTCCAGCGACCGTCCAAGGGTCTCCAGCTGGTCCGCCGCCGCCGGCCGGTACACGTCCGCCGCCACGAGCAGCGGCCGCTTTCCCTGCCGCTTCAGGTGGAGGCCCAGCTTCGCCGTGCTCGTCGTCTTGCCGGAGCCCTGCAGGCCGACCATCAGGACGACGAGCGGCGGCTTCGGCGGCGCGGCGAGGCGGGCGTCGGCGCCCTCGCCGAGAAGCCGCGCCAGCTCCTCGTGGACGATCTTCACGACCTGCTGGGCCGGCGTGAGGCTCTCCAGCACCTCCTGGCCGACGGCTCGCTCCCGCACCCGCTCCACGAAGTCCTTGACGACCTTGAAGTTGACGTCCGCTTCGAGGAGCGCGAGGCGGATCTCCCGCAGAGCGGCCTGCACGTCCTGCTCGCTCAGGCGCCCGCGGCCGCGTAGGCGCGCGAAGACGCCCTGCAGCCGTTCGCTCAAGCCCTCGAACATGCCGCTCCCCCCTCCCGCGACCCGGCGCCCGGACCCCGTCAGTCCTGCAGCAGGCCGTACGCGATGCGTTCCGCGCGACGGACGCGGTCGAGCGCCGGCTGCACCGCGGCGGCGCCGGCCGCGTCCATCATGTCGACGAGATCCCGGCGCAGTTGCGCGAGTTCGTCCGACAGCGCCTCAAGTTGCCGCCGCTGCTCCCGGTAACGGCGAACGAGGCCCAGTTCCCGCTCGTACTGCCGCAGGGTCAGCGTGGCGCGCCGGACGACGTCATGAACAGCCTGCCGGCTGACGCCGGAATTCTCCGCGATCTCGCCGAGCGACAGGTCCATCTGGTAATAAAGGTCGAGCACTTGACGCTGCTTGGGCGTCAGCAGGCCGCCGTAAAAGTCGTACAACAAGGCGACTTCCGCGAGATCGTCGGCTCGCAGCGCCGGCACCCCCCGTCGCGCACAGGACCGGTGCCATTGTGACCTGACGCGCACAAGGTGTCAAGCACAAATCCTTGATTGCACTACGCCTCACGCGGTTGGCCGCCAGGCGATTCGGCGGGCGCCAGCAGCGCGTCGACGAAGGACGCCGCGTCGAAGGGGCGCAGGTCCTCCACGCCTTCACCCACGCCCACCCACCGGATGGGAAGGCCGAGTTCCTTCGTGATCGCGAGAACCACGCCGCCCTTCGCCGTGCCGTCGAGCTTCGTCAACACGATCCCGCCGACGCCCACCGCCTCGTGAAACGCGCGCGCCTGCTGGATGCCGTTCTGGCCGGTGGTCGCGTCGAGCACGAGGAGCACGTCGTGCGGCGCCCCCTCGCGCGCGCGCCCGATCACGCGCTTGACCTTCTTCAGCTCTTCCATGAGGTTGGACTTCGTGTGCAGGCGCCCGGCGGTGTCGGCCAACACCAGATCGCGGCCGCGCGCCTCGGCGGCCTTGATCGCGTCGAAGACGACGGCGGCCGCATCCGCGCCTTCGCCATGGTGGACGAAGTCGGCGCCCGTGCGGCGCGCCCATTCCGCAAGCTGCTCGACGGCGGCGGCCCGGAACGTGTCGCCGGCGGCCAGCAGCGGCCGGTGCCCGCGCGCCGCAGCCCAGGCAGCGAGCTTTCCGATGGTCGTCGTCTTGCCCACGCCGTTGACGCCCACCACCATGACGACGGTCGGGGGCGCGGGCGCCCAGCGCAGGCCGTCCGCCGGCGGGGCGCCGGCCGGCTCGAGCAGCGCGCGCATGGCGTCCCGCAGCAACTCTGGGAGACGGTCGGCCTCGCGCAGGCGCTCCGCCTTCACCCGCTCGCGCAACTCTTCAAGGAGCGCCAGGGTGGCCGGAACCCCGACATCGGCGGCGAGGAGGGCTTCCTCGAGGTCTTCGTAGAGCGATTCGTCGATGATGCGGTGCGCGACGGCGGCGTACACGCGCGTCGCCAAGCGCTCGCGCGTGCGCGCGAGGCCGTCCCGCAGCCGCTTGAACCAGTTCGTCGCCAAATGTACCCCCGCTTCCCTGGCCCGTGGCGGCCGCCGCCGCGAGCGGCCTCAGGCAGTGGCCGGCTCTCCCGCGTCCGTCAGGGTGACGGACACGACCTGCGACACGCCGCGCTCGGCCATCGTCACGCCGAAGAGCCGGTCCGCCGCCTCCATGGTGCCCTTCTGGTGCGTGATGATGACGAACTGCGTGCGCCGGGCCATCTGCCGCAGGAACTCGGCGAAGCGGCCGACGTTCGCCTCGTCGAGCGCGGCGTCGATCTCATCCAGCACGCAGAACGGCGCCGGCTGGACCTTCAGGAGGGCGAAGAGCAGCGCGATGGCCGTCAGGGCCCGCTCTCCGCCCGAAAGGAGCGTGAGCTTGTCCGTGCGCTTGCCGGGCGGTCGCGCCCGCACGACGAGGCCGGCGACCGGCTCGCCCGCCCCGGCGGCGTCCGAGCCGGCCGCTGCGCCGGCTGCTGCGGCGGTGCCCGCGCCATCCGGGCGCGCGCCGGCGTCCTCCTCGCGCTCGCCCGGCGCGACCGGGACGAGGTCGGCCTCGCCCCCGCCGAAGAGCTCCGCGAACGTCTCGCGGAAGGCGGCGCGCACCGCCTGCAGGGTGTCGCGGAACAGGGCGTCCATGCGCCGCTTGAGCGCCTCGAGGATCTCGATGAGGTGGTCCCGGGCCGCCTCCAGGTCCTGCAGGTCGCGGCTCGATTCCTCGTACCGCGCGCGCTCCTCCTCATACAGCGCGACGGCGTCCCGGTCCACCGCGCCGAGGGCGTTGAGCTCCGCCCGCAGCGCGGCCAGGCGGGACGCGGCGCCGGGGTCGCGCACCGGCTCCACGCGTTCGAGCGCGTCCGCATCGACGTCGTAGAGCTCCCGCGCGCGCGCGAGGAGCGCGTCCAGGCGCGCCTGCGCCTGGGCAACCTGCAGCGCCGTCTCGTGAGCGGCCTGCGCCGCTTCCTGAACGGCCTGCTCCAGCGTGCGACGGTCGCGCTCGAGCTCGGCGAGCGCCGCCTGGGCCTCAAGCCTGAGGCGGCGACGCTCCCGCAGGTCCGTCTCGGCCTGCTGCAGCGCCGCCTCCAGCCGTCCCCGCTCCTCCTCCGCCCGCATGACGGCCTCGCGCAGCGGCTCGAGATCCGCCTGCGATCCGGCCAGCTGTTCCTGAAGGCGCGCGACCTCCTGCTCCAGGGCGGCCACGTCCGCCGCCGCCCGCTCCCGCGCGCGCTCCGCCGCCTGCACGGCGGCCGCCGCCTCCGCGCGCCGCGCCCCCGCCGCGAGCGCGCGCTCGGCCGCCGCCCGCACCGCGGCCTCGGCGTGCTCGACCTCCGCCGCGGCCGCGGTG
>JADGHN010000055.1 GCA_019683875.1 Clostridia bacterium | reverse complement strand
GGCGGGTGGAGATTCGTCGCCGGCGGGGTGATCGCGGCAGTGATCGTGGCCTGGGCGAGCGCCGTCGGAGCCGCTCCCGGCGGCTCCGCGCCCTCCGAGCTGGCGCCGTTCGTCGACAGTCCACAGGCGCCCGAGGCGTCCGAGCTCGACCCGCGCGTCTGGGCCGAGCGGCAGCTGGACGCGCAGGACACGCAGGAACTGAGGCGGGTATTGGAACGCCTCGACCGGGAACTCGCCCCCCTTGTCCCGGCGCCCACCTGGGAGGACGTGCGGCGGTACGTGCGGGGCGAGGGCTGGCGCGTGGACGGCCGCGCGTGGCTCGCCGGCTTCGGCCGCTTCTTCGCCGGCGAAGTGGTGCGCAACTTCGACCTGATGGGCAAGCTCGTCGTGCTGGCCGTCCTCGCCGCTCTCCTGGCGCAGCTGCGCCTCGGGTCGCCCGATTCCACGGTCGCGCGCGTCGCCGAGGCGATTGTGTTTCTGGCCCTGTCCGGCATGGCCCTCGGGGGGTTCTTCAACGCCGTCCAGGTCGCGCGCGGGGCCGTCGCGGAGCTGCACGACATCATGCTGGCGGCGCTGCCGCTCCTCGTCTCCCTGCTCGCCGCGTCGGGCGCGTGGGCTTCGGCCGGCCTCTTCCACCCGCTGCTGCTCTTCTTCGTCGACGGCGTCGCCTCGCTCGCCTCTGGCGTGGCGTTCCCGTTGCTCTTTTTCGGAGCGGTGCTGGACCTCGCCTCGATCTTCGCGGCGCCGTTCACCGTGGCCGGGCTGGCCCGGCTGTTCCGCACCGCCGCCTTGGGGGTGCTGGCCGTGGCGCTCACCGCGTTCGTGGGGCTGGTGACGGTGCAGGGGATCGCGGGCGCCGTCACGGACGGGGTGGGATTGAGGACGGCCAAGTTCCTGGCCTCGACGTTCGTGCCGGTGCTGGGCAAGATCTTCGCCGACGCGGCGGACGTCGTCGCGAGCGCCTCGCTGCTCCTCCGCTCCGGCGCCGGGCTCCTGGCGCTTCTGATGGTGCTCATGGGCGTGGCCTTTCCCCTGTTGAAGCTCGTGTCGCTGGTTCTCGCGTACCGGCTCGGCGCCGCGCTGATCCAGCCCCTGGGCGGAGGGCCGGTCGTGACCGCCCTGTCGGCGATGGGCGACGCCCTGACGACGCTCGCCCTGGTCCTGGGGGCGGTGGCGCTGATGTTCTTCATCGCGATCACCGCCATGATCGCCGCCGGCACCGCGGCGGCCATGCTGCGGTGACGGGAAGGGGGGTGGCCGGTGGCTTCGATCGCGGACTGGGTTCGGGAACTGTCGCTGGCGCTGATCCTCGCCGGCGTCGCCGACCTCTTCATCCCGGACGCCGCGTTGAAACGGACGGCGAGGCTGGCCGTGGGCATCGTCGTCGTGGCCCTCGTCCTGGCGCCGCTCCTGCGGCTCGCGCCGCTCGCCGAGCGGGGGCTGCGCGAGGGTCTCGACGACAACCTGGGCGGCCCACAGGCGGCGTGGGGAACGCCCGCCGCGGGGGCGCCTTCAGGGCGGACCGGCGCGGGCGACCTGACCGAGCAGGTCTTCGTCCGCATGCTCGAGGAGCGCGTGTCCGTGCTGGCCGCCGCCGTCGACGGCGTGGCGCGGGCGGAGGCGACGGTCGCCCTGCGTCCGGGTGACGGCGGCCCGTGGGGCCGCGTCGGGAGGGTGGACGTGCGCGTGTGGGCCGAGGCCGCCGGGGCAGCGGGAGGCCGCCGCGAAGGCGGCGAGGCGGGGAGAGAAGGGGGCGTCGTCGTGTCGCCCGTGCAGACGGTGGAGATCGAGCCGGTGCGCGTGCCGCCCGCCGCTGGCGAAGGTGCGTCCGCGGAGGGGGCGGGCCGCCGGGGAGACGGCGCGGTCCGGGCGGAACCGTCGGCGGGCGCGGCGCTCGCGGAGCGCGTCCGGTCGCTGCTCGCCCGCGAGCTGGGGCTGCCCGCGGGATCGATCCGCGTCACGGTCGTTCCGGCGGCGCGGTCCGGCGCGACGGGCGAGTCGTCCCGGCCTGCCGCGGCCGGGAATTGAAGAGTCGAGGAGGGATGAACATGGAGCGATGGAGCGTGCGTTCCTGGATCACGGCCTCGCCCGTGCGCGGCCCCGCGGCCCGCTGGGCCGCCGTGGCGCTGCTGCTCGGCATGCTGGGCCTCCTGCTCATGACCACGGCCCGCCTGCTGACGCCGCCCGCGAACGGCCTGTCCACGGACCCTCTCGCCGCCTCGGCAGGGCTCCCGCCGGCAGGGGTCGGCCGGCCGGCGCCACCCGCGGCGGACGGGACGTCTTCCGGGTCCGGCGTGGCCGCGCAGGATCCCGTGCGTCAGGGCGAAGCGGTGCTCGAGGCCAAGGTGAGGGCGGCGCTTGAACAGATCGACGGCGTCGGGCGGGTGACGGTGATCGTGACGCTGGCGGGCAGCGAGCGCCTCTCGTACGCCCGCGAGACGGAGACGAGCCAGGAGACCACCGAAGAGCGGGACAGCAGCGGGGGCACGCGCCACTCCACGCAAGAGTCGTCGCGCGACACGGTGGTCATGGCGCAGGCGGGCGGCGGCAACCAGCCCGTGCTGGCGCAGGCGACGATGCCGGAGATCAAGGGCGTGCTCGTCGTCGCGGAAGGCGCGCGCAACCCCGCGGTGAGGGAGCTGGTCGCGAACGCGGTCCAGGTGGCGCTCGGCGTCCCGGCTTACCGGATCATGGTGGTTCCAGGAAAGGGGAAGTAAAGATGATCGTGAAGCGGCCGCAACCGTTGCGTTTTGCCCTGTTCCTCCTCATTCTCGCGGCGATCTTCCTGTACGCCTCGGCGAAGTGGCAGGCGTTCCAGCGGGAGACGCTGGGCTCGGCGACCGGCGATGTCACCGTCATGCAGCCGTCGGAACCCGGCACGTCGGTTCCGGGCGAGATGCTGATCCAGGCGCCCAGCGAGAGCGAGTCGAGCGTCGCGACGCTCGCGCCCGCGAGCGGCGACGACTATTATGTGGAGGCCCGCCTGGAGCGCGAGCGCGCCCGCAGCGAGGAGGGCGACCTTCTCCAAAAGATCGTCGACGACCCGCAATCCTCGGTGAGCGCTCGCCAGGAGGCGGAGCAGAAGCTGATGGCCCTCGCCCAGGTCGCTGAACAGGAGGCCGCCGTGGAAGCCGTGCTGCGGGCGAAGGGCTACAAGGACGCCGTGGTCCTGCTCGCCAACGGAACGGCGACGGTCGTGCTCAAGGTGGCGAGCATCGGCGCGGAGGACGTGGCCCGTGCCGTGGACGCGGTGACGCGCATCACGGACGTGCCTGAAGAGGCCATCAACGTGCTGGCCAAGCCGTGACGGGCGACGTCCGATATAATAGACCAGCAATGGACGAAGACCGGCAGAGCCTCGGCGGGTTCAAGATCTCGGAGGACGTGGTGGCGGCCATCGCCAGCCTCGCGGCCAGCGAGGTGGACGGCGTCGCCGGGCTGCACGGCGGTCTGGTCGGCGATCTGTCGCAGATGCTGGGCAAGCGCAGCCTTGGCAAGGGCGTCAAGGTCGAGCTGGGCACCCGGGAGGTCGCCATCGACCTGTACCTCGTGGTGAAATATGGCATCAGCATCCCTGCGGTGGCGCAGGAGACGCAGGAGCGCGTGAAGCAGGCTGTCGAATCGATGACCGGGCTCACCGTCGTGGAAGTGAACGTGCACGTGCGAGGCGTCAGCTTCGACGACGACGATCACGGCAAGGAAGTCCGCGTGCGATAGGGGTGTCGCTGCATGGGCCTGGTCGACCGGATCATCCTGACGATCTACACGTTCGCGCTCGCGTTCTTGTCGCTCGCCATCGTCCTCCTCGCCCTTGGGTGGGACGAGCCCCTCACGCTGCTCTCCGCCGCCGTCGCGACCCAATCGGGGCGCGTCGCCCTGGGGCTCGTGGGTCTCGCCTTCTTCGTCGTGAGCATGCGCCTCCTGTATTTCGCGTTCAACCGTCCGAACCGCCACCGCGCCGTCGTGCACGAGGCCGAGCTCGGCGAGGTGCGCGTCAGCCTGGAGGCCGTCGAGAACCTGGTGGCCAGGGTGGCGCGCGGCATCAAAGGCGTGCGCGACGTGCGCCCCGTGGTGCGGGACGGGACGGAGGGCCTCGACGTGCGGCTGCGCGTCTGGGTGTCGCCGGACGTCAACATCCCCGATCTCACCCACCACATGCAGGAGGAGATCGCGCGTTACGTGCGCAGCGTGGTCGGGGTGGGCGTCGCCAACGTGGAGACGTTTGTCGAGAACATCACGACGGAATCGCGCCGCGCGCGCGTGGAATAGACGATGCAAGAACCGTGGTGGCAGTCGCTGTGGCAGCATCATCGGGGAAAGTCGCTCGGAGCGCTCTTCGGGCTGTTATTCAGCCTGATGACGATCATCCTAGGCTTGTGGTGGACGCTGTTCGTCTGGGCTTGCGTGATCGCGGGGTACCTGGTCGGCAAGCATCTCGACGACGAGGACGCCACGTTGGCCGAGGTGTTGGACCGGCTCCTGCCGCCGGGCCGGCGCTGACGCCGGAAGCGCCGAGCCGTTCCGCCCGAGGAGGGGTCCTGTGAACCGTCATCAGGCGCGCGAACTTGCGATGAAGGCACTGTACCAGATGGACGTCGGCCAGGGCGACCCCCGTGCGGTGCTGTCGTACCTGGGCCAGGAGGATGCCGCGGACGCGGAGACGGTGCAGCGGGCCGGGGAGATCGTGAGCGGCGTGCTCGAGCACCGCAGGGAGATCGACCGCGCCATCGCGGACCGCGCGTACGAGTGGCGCCTGGAGCGCCTGGCGGCCGTCGACCGCAACATCCTGCGCGTCGCCGTGTGGGAGCTGCTGCACAGCCCGGAGACGCCCGCCGCGGTCGTCATCGACGAGGCCGTGGAGCTGGCCAAGACGTACGGCGGCGCGGACTCCGGCCGTTTCGTGAACGGGATCCTCGGCAACCTGCTCCGCTCCCTTGAGCCCCAACGGTGAATGATCGTGCGCACGTCGCCGCGGAAACGGAGGTGGAGGCCCTGACGCGCGCGTTGCTTCTCGACGGCCGTGCCGCGGCGGCGCGTGTGCACAGGCGCTTGCGCGAGCGCCTGGGCGAGCGGGCCCGCCGTGGGCTGCGCCCGCCCGTGCTGGGCATCGTCTGGGTGGGCGAGGACGAGGCGACCGCCGCCTACATCCGGGCGAAGCGGCGCGCGGCCAGCCGGCTGGGCGTGGAGGTGCGCCTGCGGCGTTTGGACGGCCAAGCCTCGGCGGCGGACATCGCGGCGGCCGTGCGCCTTCTTTCCGCGGACGAATCGGTCGACGGCGTTCTGGTCCAGTCGCCGCTCCCGCGGCATGTCGACTACGAAGCGATCGTGCAGCTCATCGACCCCGCGAAGGACGTCGACGGCTTCCACCCGATCAACGCCGGCCGGCTGTTTCGCGGGCGGCCGGGCCTCGTTCCCTGCACGGCGGCCGGCATCCTGGAGCTTCTGAGGTACCATGCCAGCCTCCGGGCGGGCCGCCCCGGGGGGGGCGGCGGCCCCACACCCCGGGGGGGGCGGCCCACGGCCGCGCTGCTCGAACAGCACCACGCCACGGTCACCGTGTGCCACTCGCGCACGGCCGACCTGTCGCGGTTCACGCGCCTCGCCGACATCCTCGTCGTGGCCGCCGGGCGGCCGGCGCTGATCGGTCCGGACATGGTCCGCCCGGGCGCCGTCGTGGTCGACGTCGGCATCCACCGGGCCGAGAACGGGTTGTGCGGGGACGTGCACCCGGATGTCGCCGAGGTGGCGGGGGCGCTGTCGCCCGTGCCGGGCGGCGTCGGCCCCATGACGGTGGCCATGCTCATGCAGAACCTCGTGGAGGCGGCCGAGCGCCGCGCGGTGGAAGCGGAGGACGCGTCATGGGCGCGCTGATGCCGGGGCTGGCGCCGGGGCCGGAGCAGGCGCTCAGCGTCTCGCAGGTGACGCAGACGATCAAGCACGCCGTCGAAGGCACCCCAGAGCTGCAGGACGTCTGGGTGCGCGGCGAGGTGTCGAACTACAAGCACCACAGCTCCGGCCACCGGTACTTCTCGCTCAAGGACGACGCCGCCGTCCTGCGGGCCGTCATGTTCGAGCGCCACGCGCGCGAGCAGGCGGCGGTCTGGGGCCCGCTGCCGCCGGACCTCGGCGACGGCGTCGAGGTGGTGGCGCACGGCTACGTCGGCGTCTACGGCAAGAGCGGCCAGTACCAGCTGTACGTCGACGTGCTCATCGCCGCAGGCGCGGGCAGCCTTCACCTCGCCCTCGAGCGGCTCAAGGCCAAGCTCGCCGCCGAAGGCCTTTTTGACGCCGCGCGCAAGCGGCCGCTGCCGCGCCTTCCGCGCCGCGTCGCCGTCGTCACCTCCCCCAGCGGCGCGGCCGTGAGGGACATCATCCGCGTCGCGCGGCGGCGTTTTCCCAACATCGAGATCGTCGTGGTGCCGGTCGCCGTCCAGGGCGAGACGGCGCCCGACGAGATCGCCGAAGGGTTGCGCCGGGCCAACGATCCGGCGCTGCGTGCGGACGTGATCATCGTCGGCCGCGGCGGCGGCTCGCTTGAGGATCTCTGGGCGTTCAACGACGAGCGCGTGGCGCGGGCCATCGCCGCCTCCCGCCTGCCGGTGGTGTCGGCGGTCGGCCACGAGACGGATTTCACCATCGCCGACCTGGTCGCCGACCTGCGCGCGCCCACGCCGTCGGCCGCCGCCGAGATCGTGGTGCCGGACCGCGCGGAGCTGGAGCGGCGGCTGAAAGGACTCGCGGCGCGGCTCGCCTCGGGCCTGCGGCGCATGGTGAAGGAGGACCGGCGCCGGCTGGCGCTTCTCCGCGCCCGAACGCCGCTCCGGCGGCCGCTCTGGCCGATCCTGACCGGACGCCAGCGGATCGACGAGCTTCGCGCCGCGCTCGTGCGCGACACCCGCGCCGCGGTGGACGCGCGCCGGCGCCGCCTGGAGCACGCGGCCGGACGGCTGCAGGCGCTCAGCCCCCTCGCCGTGCTGGCGCGCGGCTACGCCGTCGCCCGAAAGCAGGACGGCACGGTGATCCGATCCGCCGCGCAGGTGGAACTGCACGAGGCCATCGAAGTCATCCTGGCGGAAGGCGCGTTGCAATGCGAGGTCTGGGGCGCGGGGCCGGGACTGTCCGACTCCGCGCGGGAAACGCGGCCGCGCACCGGCGCGGCCCAAGAGTAGGGGAAAGGGTGGGCGCCGTGTCCGTCCAACCGGAACGCGAAGCGCAGGAACCGTCGTTCGAGGAAGCGATGACGGAGCTTGAGCGGGTCGTCACCCGCCTCGAAAGCGGCGAGCTCACGCTGGAGGCGGCGCTGGCCGCTTTCCAGCGAGGGATCGAACTCGTCCGCTACTGCACGCAGAAGCTCGACGAGGCGGAGCGCAAGGTGGAACTGCTCGTCGCGAGCGCGGGCGGCGAACCGCAGACGCAACCGTTCGCCACGGAGGAGGACGCCTCGGCGTGATCCCCGCTGCCCTCGTGGCCGGGCGTGAAGTGGAGGCGCTCCTCGACCGCAGGCTGCCTCCGCCCGAGCAGCCGCCGGCGCGGCTGCACGCGGCGATGCGCCACGCGGTGCTCGGGGGCGGCAAGCGGCTGCGCCCGGCGCTGGTGCTGGCGGCACACGCGGCCGTCGGCGGCGATGCGGACACGCGGCCGCTCGCCCTGGAGGCGGCCGCTACCGTGGAGCTGGTCCACGCCTACTCGCTGGTCCACGACGATCTTCCGGCCATGGACAACGCCGACACGCGCCACGGCCTCCCGGCCGTGCACCGCGCCTTCGGCGAGGCGACCGCCATCCTGGCCGGCGACGCGCTCCTCGCGCTCGCCTTCGAGTGGCTAGCCAGCGCGCCCTGGCCGGACGCGGCCGTGGGCTTGCGCGCCGTGCGCGAGCTGGCCGCCGGCGCCGGTCACGCCGGCATGGTCGGCGGCCAGCAGTTGGACCTCGACCAGACGGGTCCCGATACCATCGCGTCAGAAACCGAGGTGCGCACGCTGCACGCGATGAAAACGGGGGCGCTGTTCCGCGCGGCCGTCGTCCTCGGCGGGCTTGCCGGCGGCGCCACGGAGGACCACCTTGAGGCGCTAGCGGCCTTCGCCCGCCCGTTCGGCCTCGCGTTTCAGGCCATCGACGATGTGCTGGACGTCGTCGGTGACGCGTCGGTGCTCGGCAAGGCCGTCGGGGCCGATCGCGACGCCGGGAAGACGACGTTCGTCGATCTGTACGGCGTCGACGGCGCCCGGCAGCGCGCGAGAGAGGCTGTGGAAGACGCGCTGGCCTGCTTGCGCCCGTTTGGCGAACGAGCGGCGGCGTTGGCTGCGCTGGCGCGATTTGTCGTTGATCGCGACCGTTGATGCAGAGTAGAATTCGATGATTGACAATTTAAATGTGCGGCCCTTGCGGCCGCGAGTTTCGCAGGTGGCGCAGTATCCTAGTCGGCCGTCTGCGCCTGAAGGCGGGCCTAAAAATCCGTCGAAGGGCACATCGATGAAGTTCCTGGTGCCGGCTGCCGACGCCCAGTCGGGGGTCGGTGCTGGGAGTTAAGGGGACGGGGCGACCCGCAATGGCATGCGGGCGTGGACCCTGTCCCCGCGGAGGCCCGTTCTCTGGGTGGGGCGCCGAAGGCTCCCGCTCGGAAACGGGGTAAGAACCTGCATGCGGTCGAACCCTGCGTGCAGCGTAGCCTGCCTTGAGTGGGTGGGGTGGATGCCGGGTCGTGCGCGACGTTCCAGGGCCCGGGGCGGCGCGCATCTGCCGGGGAAACCTCACCTGCAAAAAAGGCTAAGGCGCACTCACGGCCGTCGAGGAAAACTCCTAGGCTGCTCCTCGATCCGAGGAAGCTGGACGGGGATTACGGTGCGGTCTAAGTGGTAATCCAGCCCCGCGAGCGGTGACGCCGCGGCGGCGTCATAAAGGGAAACCGCCGGGGCGGCGACGCCCCGGAGACGCCGGGGAAATCCTGCTGGACCTAAGCCGCAATGTTTACCCGACCAGTGGCCACCTGCCCTGATCTTTTTTGTCACGCCGGCCTTTTCACGCGCCGGCGGCCCGACCGGCCATGAATAGCTTGGCCGGGTCGAACGGGCATGATTCCATGCGAAGAGAGCCCACCGGGGGGTTTCCGCTTGAGCCGACGCCTCAGCGAGCTGAAGGGACCCGAGGATCTGCGCGGGTTGTCGACAGCCGACCTCGAACGCCTGGCGGAAGAGATCCGCACGACGATCATTCACACCGTCGCGCGAAACGGCGGCCACCTGGGCGCGGGCCTGGGGGTCGTCGAGCTGGCCCTGGCCCTGCACGTGGAGTTCCAGAGCCCCAAGGACAAGCTCGTCTGGGACGTCGGCCATCAGGCCTACCCGCACAAGCTCCTCACCGGCCGCTTCCACGAGTTCCACACGCTTCGCAAGCCCGGCGGGCTCAGCGGATTCCTGCGGCGCAAGGAGAGCCCGCACGACGTCTGGGAGGCCGGACACGCGTCGACCGCCATCTCGGCGGCGCTCGGTTACGCGAAGGCGCGCGATCTGGCCGGCGAGCGCCATCACGTCGTGGCCATCGTCGGCGACGGCGCGCTGACGGGCGGGCTCGCGTACGAGGGCCTCAACAACGCCGGCGCGCTCGGCACCGACCTCATCGTCGTCCTCAACGACAACTCCATGTCCATCGCGCCGAACGTCGGCGCCATCCACACGTACCTCCAGCGCATCCGCAGCCAGCCCATGTACCGCGGCCTCAAGGACGACATCGGCTGGCTGCTGAACCACATTCCCAGGATCGGGCCCAGCGTGGCGCGGACCGTGGAGCGGTTCAAGGACAGCCTCAAGTACCTGGTCCTTCCCGGCATGTGGTTCGAGGAACTCGGGTTCACGTACCTGGGGCCGGTCGATGGGCACAACATCGCTGCCGTCCGTGAGGCGCTTCGCCAGGCGAAGTCCATCGGCGGCCCGGTCGTCGTCCATGTGCTCACCGTCAAGGGGAAGGGGTTCCAGCCGGCCGAAGAGGCTCCGGACGCCGGCCACAGCTTCAAGCCGTTCGATGTCGCGACGGGGAAGCCGCTTCCGGCCGCCGCGTCCAAGCCGGAGTACACCGCCGTGTTCAGCCGCACGCTCGTGGAGCTGGCGCGGTCGCGTCCGGAGGTCGTCGCCATCACCGCGGCCATGCCGGACGGCACGGGTACGCAGGCGTTCAAGGAGGCCTATCCCGAACGCTTCTTCGACGTGGGCATCGCCGAGCTGCACGCCGTCGTCTTCGCGGCCGGCCTCGCCCTGGGCGGCCGCAAGCCGGTCGTGGCCATCTACTCCACGTTCCTGCAGCGGGCCTACGACGCCCTCGTGCACGACGTCGGCCGCATGAACCTGCCGGTGGTGTTCGCCATCGACCGCGCGGGCCTCGTGGGCGCGGACGGCGACAGCCACCAGGGCATGTTCGACATCGCCTACCTGCGGTCGATTCCGAACTTCGTCGTCATGCAGCCGAAGGACGAAGCCGAGCTGCGCGACATGCTGCTGACGGCGCTCGACTACCAGGACGGGCCCATCGCCCTGCGCTACCCGCGCGGGTCCGGCCGCGGCGTGGACCTGTCGCGGGCGCCCCAGCCGCTGGCCATCGGCAAGGGCGAGGTGCTGCGGGAGGGGCGCGACGTGCTGCTCGTGGCGCTCGGCCCCCTGGCGTACACGGCCCTCGAGGCTGCGGAGATCCTCGCCGCGCGCGGCGTGGAGGCCACCGTCGTCAACGCGCGCTTCGCGAAGCCGCTCGATCGCGAGCTGATCCTGCATTGGGCGCGGGAAACGCAGGCCGTCGTCACTCTTGAGGACGGCGTGAAGGCCGGCGGGTTCGGCTCCGCGGTGCTGGAGCTGCTCAGCGAGGAGGGGCTTTGGGGAGTCCGCACGCGCGTCCTGGGCTATCCCGACGAGTACATTCTGCACGGCGACCCGGACCGGCAACGGGCGGAGATGGGGCTCGACGCCGAGTCCGTCGCCGAGCAGGCCCTGGCGCTTGTGCAGGGAGGCCGCGTGGCGCTGAGCCCGGTGCGAGACGCCGGCGCCAGCGCCGGCTGACGTGACCGGAGATCGTCTCGACGTCGCCCTGGTGCAGCGGGGGTTCTTCTCCAGCCGGCGGCAGGCGCAGGCGGCCATCCTCGAAGGGCGCGTGTTCGTCGACGGTGAGCGAGAAACGAAGCCCGGGCGGCGGGTGGCGGAGGCGGCGCGGCTCGAGGTGCGGGGCGAAGAGCCGCGCTACGTGAGCCGCGGCGGCTTGAAGCTGGAGCACGCGCTCAGGGAGTTCGCGCTCGACGTGCGCGGGTGCGTGTGCCTGGACCTGGGCGCCTCCACCGGAGGTTTCACGGACTGCCTGCTCCAGCACGGGGCGGGCGCGGTGTACGCCGTCGATGTCGGCTACGGCCAGCTGGCGTGGAAGTTGCGCCAGGATCCGCGCGTGCGCGTGCTGGAGCGCACGAACGCGCGCCATCTCACGCGGGAGCACGTCCCGGAACCGGTCGACTTCGTCACGGCCGACCTCTCCTTCATTGGTCTGGAAAAGGTGCTGCCCGTCATCGCGCCGCTGTGCAAGCCGGACGCCCGTGCGGTGGTCCTCGTCAAGCCGCAGTTCGAGGCCGGCCCTGACCTCGTCGGGAAGCGCGGCGTCGTGCGAGATCCGGCCGTCCACGAGGCCGTGCTCCTGCGCGTGATCGAGGATGCGCCGCGCTGGGGGTTCACGCCGACGGATCTCACCTATTCGCCCGTGAAGGGCGCGGAGGGCAACATCGAGTTCCTGCTGGCCCTGCGCCGGGCGGAGTCCCTTCCTTCAACGGTTCATTCATCCCCTTC